>CAMPIU010000166.1 GCA_946886545.1 uncultured Flavobacteriales bacterium
TCCATTAGCAAGCTTTGATCATACTTTCTTCTCGTCAATATCCGGTAGTACCGGTTGTGATGTTTACGGTATGACCAAAACAGGAGACTTGTATACTTCAGTCGGAGGTACCTGGGTTCCCGTTTCAAGCAGGATGTATTTCGGATACAACAGTGATGAGATTCGTTACAATACAAACCTGAAAAACGGACCTACGGATGGTGCAGATTTGGACCATGTGAATCCGGCTACAGCTCCGAACAACGAAAACCACGATGAACATGGCTTGATCCACAAAGTGCTGCGATTAATTCAAAGTCATGATTCAGGAGCTTCCGTTACTATTACGGGTATGTCAGATCCGAAAGGAGGAACTAACCCGAAAAACCAAAGTTTGGCGGAAAGACGTGCAGAAAAACTGCGTGACCATATTTTTGGATCTACTGCTCCGATAAGTGTAAAAACAACAGGAACGACTAATGCATCCGGGAACAGTGATTTATTGAAGCGCTATGCTAAAATTGAGCTGGACAGTGATTACATCGTTTTTATTGGCAGCGGAGTGAATCAAAATGCAACAACAGATTCAAGTGTAAACGTCTTCGTATATGCAGATGATAATGGAGGCGATACAGAGTACTTCTGTACAATTGATGTCATGTATGGATCAGAGCATTTAATCGCAACTGATTCTTCTGCTACAGTAATCATCGATACACTTAACATTCAAAATCATCAACATGAAGAAACTTCAACAGGACTTCACTACTTGTTAGACAATGAAGCGATTGTGAAATTCTCATTATACACAAATCAATCGGAAGAAATCGAGATTGAAGATGTGAATGAAAACAGCAGCGAAGGATCAGAAGACTCAAGTTCGTTCTTCTCAGGAAAAACGAAAAATCAAAAATCTCTTCTGAATGAAGCCACTGGCAGCAAGTCGCAAGACAGCTCATTTGCTTTGGGTGTAAGTGTAGACTTCAGAATGTCTCGTCAGTTTGAAATGTCCATGGAAGGAAATTCCTCGATGTCAGCTCGATTGGTTTCGGTCCCTGCGCCTTCCGGCTTTGTAGATTTCCTTAAAGACACCTACAGTACGGAAGAATAATATTCACCTATTAAACTTCCATTAAATGCCAGCAATTGAAACAATAACAAGCACGCTCACCAATTCCCCGCTTTCATCTATGATCGAAAACATGGGACTTTCGGTAGCAACAGCGCAGGCAGCATTGGACAGTAATTCCATCGACATGCTCAAAAGCCTCGCTTCCAGTACCGTGGAAATCGGAGGGAATCAAATCAGCTTATTGAATTTAGGCTTTGTTCCCAGTTTCTACGCCTTCACCGAAGCAAGTTTTGATGCAAAAATGGACTTTTCAATGTCGGAATCAACTGCCTTCGATGTAAATGGTGTGGTTTCAGTTGAAACAAAGGTGGTTTCGACTACCGTAAGTGCAGGGTACGCACGTAAATTCGATCAATCAGCTTCGGCTTCTTCGAGTATCGCAGCCCGCATGGTTTCACTGCCTCCACCCGAAAACTTAGTTACACTTCTGAAAAATTTAAGCACAGAAGGAAACGCAACAACGTAATCAATTAATAATCAACAAAAACAACAAATTATGTTTGGAAACAACAGACCACGCATCGGACAAGAACTTCTTGACGTGCCAATGGGCGACATGATTCGCCAAATGGCTTTTGCAATCGCAGAAGCACAAATTGTACTAGATCAAAACTCGATTGATGTAGCCGAAATGATGGGCGGCTTAACAACCGTTACAGACGAAAACGGAAATGTCACGTTTGAAGACAGCCGTGTTTATTTCGGAACAGAAACATTGACAAAAGGTCAAGCTATTGCCCGACATAACAGCGCAGTTAACCTTCAGGAAAAAGCTGAAATTCGTTCCCTACTGACTGCGGGAGCTTATTCACCCGCTGAGACAGCAACCGCTAACTATTCTGGAGGTAAACTTCCTGTTGGTGAATATGGGGAATTTCAGGGTAACTTTTACATTGGTAATGGTACGGGCATAACCGATCCTGATGCAACTGTTAAGTCTTTCGGAGAATTCCAAATCACTTCAGCGAACACCGCAACAGATACAACAGTAATATTGAGTCTTCCAAGAAGAATTTCCATGCTGGAGTGCGGTTTCACACCAACTTTCTATCAATTCGTTGATACGATCATTGAAGTGAAGATCTCAATCAAGTACACGCAGGAAGGCAGCCATAACATTGCATCTTCCGTTAGTAACAAATCTACGGCAATGCGCATCGGACTTGGTTTCGGGAGATTGAAAGCAGGAAGAAACGTTCAGATTGCACAGGTGAATGCTGGTTACTCTCAAAAGTACAGCTACTCGGCTGAAGGATCGAGCTTGCTCCGTACCAAATTGGTTCCGGTACCGGCACCTTCGATCTTGGAACAGCGTATCCAGCGAATGATCGATGAAGAGTTCAACGGAAATCCGGCTCCGACTGCATAATCAATTAACCCCGGGCAGCTGTCACAACGACAGCTGCTCTATTAACCCTTAATCAATAAGTATATGAATCAAGTTGGAAGAGAGTTACTAAATGCTCCGTTTCCCGAGTTAGTTCGAACGCTTGGTGTGGGGATTGCCGAGGCTCAATATGCACTCGATCGTGTTTCTATCAAAATTGCGCAATTAATGGCGGGGTTTAAACTGGATGAACAGGAAAACCTGGTACGTGACGAAACTTCGCTGATCAAACTCAGAGAAGGAGATGACGGAGTGAGTTTATTAGCACTCGGTTTCACGCCAACGTTCTATCAATTCGTAGAGACATACATTGAACTCAGGTTGGCTATTTCAATGAAAAAAGAAGAGGAAGTCAAAGCAGAGTCTTCTATCAGAGGTGTGGCTTGGTCACCAATCGGTGTAATGGCAGCTTCCGTAAACGCAAGTTACTCACAGAAATACCAATACGAAGCAAACGGAAGTTCCGAGATGCGTACCAAACTCGTAACGGTTCCTGCTCCGGCAATGTTTGAAAGTCGTCTGAAACAATTGATGGATGAAACGGAAATCGCCAGAATTCAGGAAGAACTACCGGATGAAGAATCCGTAACCTAAGATTAAACAATAACCCTATTCGCAAAAAACAAGATTATGACAAAAAGTTGGAAAAAACTCGTCAAAACCACTGATTCCGATCCAAACAACGGAAGCGAAAACTCTTTTAGTAGTATCCAGTTAACCCTCGATGAAATTGCATCGCAAAACCAGGAATTGGATGAATTGTTGAAGGAACGGCAGTCTTTGGAAAATGAGATGGGCAATTTACTTCAATCGACTAATCCTGTAGAAGAAAATCCTCGATTCACCGGTACTATCGAATCGTTTAAAAAAAAACGCGAGAAGGAAAAAAACAGGATCGCTCAAAAGAAAAAACTCGAAGAGCGAATTCTGAAAAAAAGCAAAGAATTGGAGAAGTGGGAGCAGAATCAGGAACGACTGAGAAAAAAACTCGCACTTCAAAGAAAATCTTTGTCTAAAAAAGAAACAGAACAAGATCCTTCTACCAGCCTGAAAGCACCAAAATCAGTAAACAAAAGTTCCGACAAGATCCGATTTAAAACCGACTTGATAAGGAAGCAGAAAGATGAAATAAGAAGAAGCGCCGCTTCTGATGAAAAGAAAAAGGTGCTAACCGAAGAAATCAAGAAAATTGAAAAAGTTCCGGATAAAATCAGGGAATTCAAAAAAACACTTGACTCTTTCGGACAGAAGGATCTTGTGAAGTTTCAAAAGAAACCGGATCAGGTAAAAAAAACTGCAGAGATTCCGAACCGTATTCGCAGGATAAAAGATGACTGGGATGAAAAACGTGAAACCCAAAAAGAAAAACTGCGGGAAAAAGTAAGCTTTAAAAAACTTTCGGAAAAGCTGGAAGAAACAAAACGCTTCGGTCAAAAGGTGAAGTCAGACATCAAAGATTCCCTGGAATCCCTGGAATCAAAAGTCCCTGAAGTCAAGGAACTGACCGATAAACTGGAGAAGGAATTGTCTTTGGATGACCGCCAAAATAAAATTTCCGAAGAGGTATCTTCTAAAAAAGCCGAACAGAAGGAAACAGAACAAAAGGAAACAGAACGGCGGGAGAGAAGAAGAGAAGAATTACTATCCAGAAAAAAAGCCGAACGAAAAAAAGAAGAACGGTCAAATAGAATGAAAGAACGTAAAAAAGATAAATACACTTAAAATGAGTCAATCAGCATATAATTCACTGGCCTTGCATGAGATAGTCCTCAGCATCGCCGACAGTTTGAACGAAGCGCAGCAGCAATTGCGCAGTATGCCGCCGTATGATGAATACGGAAGGCCGAATACACTGTATCAACTTCCCTACCTGGATTTTAACCTGGAAGTTATTTCGCAATTCGAATCAACACAAACAAGCGGAACAGAAGGAACACCTCAACTTCCCGGAAGAACAGCAACATCACCGGTTTTAGCCCTGAATGCCATTCGCTTTACCCCGTTTCGAAGTACCGAAACAACAGCAAAAAACCTGGGAAGCATCACCAGTAACATTTCAGGAAGATTCGTTGCCGTAATGCCAAACGAAGGCTTACCGCAAATCTTTTTGAATTGCACAGCAGAACTAAATGATGAAGATCCGGATCTCATCGAATACCGATTGGTAATCACTGCTGTAAATGCAACCAACGAACCGGTAGCGGGTCAGCGGGTCGAAATAAACTTCGATGAATTGACTTCACTTGGTTTCAATTCTGATCTGCCTGTTACTCCTCCCGTTTTCTTGGGTGCAAAAGACGGTTACACTGACAACACCGGAAAATTCACTGTCTCTGTCCGGTTAGACACTACGGATTATGACACCGGTAAAACCTTTGTTTTTGTAACCAATAGCGGAACACAATTTTCATCAATCGCAATTAGTAAGTCATGATAGATTTTCAAAATACCTTAACCAAACTTTCACTTCGCAATACAGACGGATCATTGGTAGATAACTATCCCGTTCTGGTGAAGTATTATGAATCGACAAGCCAGACTTGGGTCACACTTTATACAGAAACAATTATCAAGGGCGGGCTCTTTATACAAAGATCCATCGAGACTCCAACTCCAGAAGAAGCTCCCTATTTTGATCGTCTGCGAAGTGAGCAAATTCCACCTTTAATCATTGTTCCTGCTGCTCCACCAACTGGAACCGGACTTCCCAGAATTATTGCAAGTACCTTTTCGTTCAATGTGTATAACAGCGATGTATATGAATTTGATTTCGGCGTACTTTGGCTGGCTACTGAGGATGCAATCACCGGAATAACTGGTAATTTCAAAGATTTTCAGCCCATTGCAAGCTGCTTTCCTTTTGAACTTCCTGAAACAACTGAACCTACCGCAGTTCCTATTAATGAATTGTACACCGATATTGTTTCTGAAATAGAAAATGCTACAAGAGCTTCTGCATCTTCTGCATTCAAGCTTTCGAATATTTCACTGAAATTGAAGGCTGTGATTCAAAGAGACGGAGAATCTGTTAGTGCAGCTTTATTGGATATTGCCAATTCAGAAAACATAAATGGGAACGCTATCAGTGAACTAACCTTTGACATTACTCCGACTCAAAGCGGGGAAACAACTCTGTCAACCATGCCGGATGTGACCGGATTAACCGAAACAGCTGTTCGCCGGGTGCTGAAAAGTCTCGACTTGAGATTGAATCCTGTCTATCAGAAAAATCCGGATGTGGTGAACGGCGATTCCTTCAAACAATCACCGGCTTCAGGAGATAGCATTCAAGCAAATCAATTAATAACCGTAATATTTAGCAAACATGAGTGATACCAATAACCCCGTACAATTATTCAGCGAGCTGCTCGGCAGTCCGCTGGGAGAATTGATCAGTTCTGTGGGGCAGGGAGTCGGTGACGCCCAGGCAGCCCTTGATCAGGGAGCACTTCAGCAAACTTTGGAAATCTATGACCTCAGTAAAGATGAAGACAGAACCGAAGAAGAACTGAAACTTCTCAACCTGATCCGTGGAATGGGATACCAACCCACTTTTTATACCATCCCGGAAACAGAAGTTGAAGCACAGATTTCCCTGTCACTTGATTTGAAATCCGAGCAATCCGGTCCGGTTGCAGGTTATGCCTTATCCAAATACGCAATTAACGCAACTCCGTTAAATGCAGGAAACGTCAACCGTTACGGATTACAATCAAATGCCATGGCGAAACTAAAGTTCAAAATAGTTCCTGTTCCACCACCTCAGAGTCTGTCTGAAATTCGAATCGTTCCTGACCTAACCACTAAAACCTGGAATGAAGAAACGAAAGAATTGATTCAGAATCTTGGATTTACTTATGAATTAAGAGCTCCGGATGATGAAGTGATTACAGATGAAGAAACAGCAGAAGGATTACCGATTCAGGCGCAAACTCCTGAACCCGGAACTGTTTCCAACACAACAAGTACTGTGCTGGTGCTTACAATCACGATCTGATTTTGAGATTTTGGAACTGATTAGAAGTTTGGGATGCGGGATAAAAACTGCATCCTAAGCTTTTAGCTTCTTCACAATATTCGTCGTACTGAAACCTTCAACCAAGGCAACGGTTTTCACTTCTCCCCCGTTTGCAAGCATGACATCTCTCCCTACAATGTATTTTTTACTTGAAGGATCGGTTTCATTCGCATCGTAGTCGGCACCTTTCACCAAAACACTGGGTCTCAATAGTTCGATAAGGAAAACAGGAGTGTCTTCATCGAAAAACACCACACCATCCACAAATTCCAAAGATGCCAGGATCAAAGCTCGTGAAGATTCCGGATTAATTGGCCGCTCCTCTCCTTTGCCCTGC
>CAMPIU010000167.1 GCA_946886545.1 uncultured Flavobacteriales bacterium
ATGTTGCAAGTGCCTTTAATTTCGAAGGTTTCGAAGTGTTCACGTGTAAGTTTTTGAAGTTTTTAGCTTAAATGGAAATGCGTGAATCACGGTTTGATTCCGTCAATGATTAAGCTGGTATAATTCAATTCTCCGTTCGAATTTCTACTGTCATATTTTTCAGAACGACGAATCAATCCTTTTTCCGGATCCCACGGATTGTGATGAAACTGCTTGTTTTCATCAAAGTATTCCAATAAATCCACATTAAATCCAGCTTGTTCAAAGGCTGCACTGAATGTTTTATAGTTATATAAGATTTTATGATCGTCAGCTCCGGCTCCATGTCCGCCTGGCTTGACATATTCGATGTATTCGTCTTTTTCATGAAACCCATCAGGAACAGCAACTCGTATCCAGCCTCCTTTTTTCAGGAATTTGAAACAGACTTGTGCTGCTTTTTTACCTTCTTCCGGTGTCAAATGTTCCCAAACATGTTCCGCCATGATGCAATCTACCTGACCTTCTTTGAAATAGTTTAACCAGGTCTTTTCATCCAATAGATTTAAAAAGTGAGCCTCACTTGGAATCCATCCATCATCAAATACTCCTGAGCTGCCAACTACCAATTTTATCGGACCCTTTTGAGCATTGAGTCTTTTTCTGAAAGCTCTTTCTTCAACACCATTTTTGTATAATTTTCGATAGATTGATCCTAGAGTACTTTTAATCATGACTTTATTGAGTTCCTATTGTTCAATTCCAAAGTTAAGGAATAAACTAAATTACGACCTGATTCGGGAAACATTTTCGACATTATTGCATGATTCCGTTTGTTTGAGAATGATGGAAAGGGAACGAATCTGAGCTGTAAAATATCGTTCTGATGATTCTCACCGAATTTATCACTTAGAAAATAGTATCTTTGATAGCCAAAATAAATTGAATGAAGATTGCGCTAATTACAGGAATTACTGGTCAGGACGGGTCATATTTAGCAGAATTACTTCTTGAGAAAGGATATGTAGTTCATGGGATTATTCGAAGAGCGAGTGTTTTTAATACGGAACGTATCGATCATCTGATCGGAAGGGAACATTTCATCCTGCATCATGGAGATGTGACTGATAGTTCGAATATCAATAAATTGATGTCAACGATTCAGCCTGATGAAGTGTATAATCTTGCAGCGCAAAGTCATGTTCAGGTTTCATTTGAGGTTCCGGAATATACTGCTCAGGTGGATGCGATGGGAACTTTGAGAATCCTGGATGCATTACGTAATTATTGCCCTAAAGCGCGATTCTACCAAGCATCTACTTCAGAGTTGTATGGCAAAGTACAGGAGATTCCTCAAACAGAGAATACACCATTTTATCCAAGAAGTCCTTACGGAGTTGCCAAAATATATGGTTTTTGGATTGTAAAAAATTTCCGGGAAGCATACGATTTATATGCTTGTAACGGGATTTTGTTCAACCATGAAAGTGAACGCAGAGGAAAAACATTTGTGACTCGAAAAATCACCATTGGATTGGCAGAAGTTGCCCAAGGTGTCCGGGATACATTGGCCTTGGGTAACCTGGATTCAAAACGCGATTGGGGTTATGCAAAGGAATATGTGGAAGCGATGTGGCTGATGCTTCAACAAGATGAACCGGAGGATTTTGTCATTGCAACGGGGAAAACCTATACGGTAAGAGATTTTATCGAAAGAGCAGCAAAGTATGTTGGTTTTGATATTGTTTGGGAGGGAACAGGAGTCGATGAAATAGGTATTGACCGAAATACAGGTAAAAAAGTAATTGAAATTAATCCAAAATACTTCAGACCGACAGAAGTTGATTTATTGATTGGTGACGCAACCAAAGCATTCAACCAACTAGGTTGGAAAGCAAAAGTGGAGATAGATGAACTGGTCAAGATTATGATGGAAAATGATATTGAACTGGTTCGGAATACTAAGCGCTAGGAAGATGGAAAAGCACGACAAAATATATATAGCTGGCCACAATGGAATGGTTGGAAGTAGCATTGTCAGAAAATTACAGCGTGAGGGATTTACAAATTTGATCACCAGATCTTCTAAAGAACTCAATCTGATCAACCAGGCGGATGTGCTGGCTTTTTTTGAAGAGACAAAACCAGATTTTGTATTTATGGCAGCAGCCAAAGTAGGAGGGATTCAAGCAAATAATACTTATAAGGGTGATTTTTTGTACGACAATCTGATGATCCAGACGAATGTCATTCATGCCTCTTATCTGAATAAGGTAAAAAAAATGTTGTTCCTGGGGAGCTCGTGTATTTATCCCAAGTTTGCACAGCAACCCATTTCTGAAGATAGTTTGTTGACAGGAACCCTGGAACCGACCAACGAACCTTATGCGATTGCTAAAATTGCGGGAATCAAATTATGTGATGCATACAGGGATCAGCATGGATGTAATTTTATTTCGGCGATGCCAACGAATTTGTACGGACCAAATGATAACTATGATTTATCGAATTCCCACGTGTTGCCGGCAATGATTCGCAAATTCCATGAAGCAAAGCTTAATGGGGGAAAAGAAGTAGTTGTTTGGGGAACTGGTAAACCGATGAGAGAGTTCCTTTACGTGGACGATTTGGCGGATGCGTGTTATTTTCTAATGGAGAATTACAACGATCCGGGCGCTATCAATGTAGGAACAGGAAATGATATAACGATTGGAGATCTGGCACATTTGGTGAAAAAGATAGTTGGTTTTGAAGGTGAGATCGTATTTGATACCTCAAAACCGGATGGCACACCTAAAAAACAGTTGAACGTGAGCAAAATCAATCAATTGGGATGGAGTGCAACCATTTCTTTGGAAGAAGGAATCCGATTAGCTTATTCCTCATTTTTGAATAATTCCAAAATCTGATCGGTTTTGAAGAAAATTAGTATTGTTTCAAGGCATTATCCACCAAATAAGAACATCAATGGAGTTTTGGCCAATCAAATGGCTGAATACCTGATAAAGAATTCCAATGTAGAAGTGACAATCTTCTGTATGGATGCTGATGCGGATGGAAACACCTCTTCCATTGAAGTATTCGGAAATGTAGTTCGTTTGAAACAACGTTTCAGCCCTGATAACAAAATTGGAAAGTTGCTCAATATGTTTTACGATGGATATATCCTGATCAAAAAGTGTAAAAGGCATCCTTCGGATCTGATAATTTGTACTTCCAGTCCACCCTTGCTTCCTTTTTGGGCATCAGGCATGTTGAAAAAGAAACGGAAATGGGCTTTTTGGTCTTTGGACCTTTTTCCTGAAGGATTCGTTTCCGCCAATACGGTTAAGGAAAGCAATCCGGGATACCGTTTTTTGAAGAAGCGTACTTACCGTCATGCTCCTGATTTACTGATTGCTCTGGGAGAAGAACAGGCAAAGCATATTCAGGAGAATTATCACCAGTCAATCCCGACAATCATATTGCCTGCAGGTGTTACGTTGGATGAAACCACAAATGAATCGGTACAAGACGACAAGCCGACCTGGTATAATCCGGATGTGATCACATTGGGATATTTTGGAAACGTCGGACAGGCACATAATACGGAGTTTATTAAAGAAATGATCTCCACTTCTGCTCGTGAAGGTTTTCAGTTTGTTTTGTCCGTTTATGGGATCAATGCACAGGAGATCAAGGAATATGCGCACAGTTTCAAGCATGTGGTGATCGTGGAGAATGGACTTCCCCAGCATCATTTGCAATACATCGATGTTCATTTGGTTTCGTTAAGAACTTCCTGGACGCATGCAGCTGTTCCATCCAAAGCAGTGACTGCCATTTCAACTGGTAGACCTATCTTGTTTTGTGGAAGTGAACGCAGTGATAACTGGCAGATGTTTAAAGATGCAGCTTGGTTTATTCCTGAAACGGAGGCTATGAAACCTGAAATTGAACGCTTTATTTCCGGAATCAGTAAAGAAGAGATCTCCTCGAAAGCAGCGTTAACCAAAAATATTATTGTAACATTGAAACAACAAGTTTTGGATGCGTATTTTCAAATTGGAAAGTACGATAGATAAACCGATTATGAAAATACTAGTTATCAGTACGTATGAAACTCATGGTGGTGGATCGATTGCCGCTAAAAGGTTGACAATTGCTTTAAATAAAACCCGGGAAGTTGAAGCCAAATTGCTGGTGAATAGCGCTCAGACAAAAGATCCGCAGGTAATTGAGGTTGCTGATACAAAACTGAAAGAGCGGATGCGTAAGCTCCGGTTTATTTTGGAACGAATCCTTTTCATTCCATATGAACTTTCCAAGAAAGAACGGTATTCCTTTTCAACTGCGTATTTCGGAACTGATATCAGTCAGCACCCATTGGTTCAGGAGGCGGACATTTTACACTTTCACTGGATCAACCAGGGCTTTCTTTCACATTCCAATTTGCGCCAGCTGATCCAACTGGGAAAACCGATCATTGTTACTATGCACGACGTGTGGTATTTTACAGGTGGTTGTCATTATACACGGGAATGTGATCATTTCATGAAAAGTTGCGGGAATTGTATCCTGATAAAACATGCAGGTGAGAACGACCTGTCCCGTAAAGCATGGAACATCAAACACGAGATGTATTCCGATAAAATGAAATTTGTCGCTTGTAGCAATTGGTTGGCGGAATTGGCAAAAACAAGCAGTTTATTAGATTCCAATCAGGTAAGTTGTATTCCGAACCCGATTGATCGTTCTGTTTTTAATCGGAAAGACAAAATCCTCTCACGAAAAGCATTCAATTTACCCGAAAATAAAATATTGATTCTATTTGTTGCAGTTAAAGTAGATAACGAACGAAAAGGGTATCATTACTTGTCGGCGGCGCTTAAAAATTTATTTGAATCTGATTCACCAATTAAAAAAGACATTGAGATTGTGGTGATGGGTGGAGTAGATGACCCTTCGCAGGTAAATTTCTATTTTCCGACTCATTTCCTTGGAAGATTGAGCAATATTGATTCAATAGTTGCCTGTTACAATTCAGCCGATTTATTTATTGCTCCTTCTCTTGAAGATAACCTGCCAAATACGATCGTGGAAAGTATTTCCTGCGGGACACCTGTTGTTGCGTTCAATACGGGTGGAATTCCAGATATTATCGATCACAAACAGAACGGATATTTAGCAGCTTACAAAGATGAATTGGATCTGGTAAACGGGATCGAATGGGTACTTACTCAACCGGGAATTTCCGAAAAATGCCTGGAAAAGGCAGAAAACACTTTTTCCGAGGGTGTTGTTTCTCCTCAGTTCATTGACCTGTATCGATCACTTTTGTGATACTTTTCCCTTTAAAACGATCAGTGGAGAAAGCGATTTACTTTCTACGGGAACAATTCGCGTAGCTACTTTTCCGATAACAAAAAGTGTTTTGAAAAAGAACTTTACAAAAACAGATTGTGTTTTGTAATTCTCCAACCAAATACCAAATCGTCCGACGTAATAAGTAGAAACATTTTCGATCTTCAATTCATTCGCAATGGATTTCAATAAATCCAAATCCATTGATTTGATATTGTGAACATCGTAGTTGGCTTTGTCAAATTTGCGTTGCAGCCAACCGTTGATTCCTCTGAAATTGGGCAAAATGATCAATAGCTCTCCATCTGGATTGATGTAGTCCAGATGTCGTTTGATAATTGCCTTCGTATCTACAAAATGCTCAATTAAACCAACAGAGAAAACCAGGTCGTACTTTTTTTCTATCGGGTGATCGAGTGTCAAATCGTCTTCAATTAAATGAATGGCATTTTTATCCAATCCATTTGCTGCTAGCAGATCGTCCACAATCGATTGATCGATGAAATAATCCAGTAGTGTGGTGTCCAGATTGTATTTCTTCTTGACATAAATCGAAAATGTTCCGGGAAAACCTCCCAACTCAATAGACGATTTAAGATTGCTGTTTGCGATAACGGAATCCAATACCCGATTGTGAAAGCCCGATTCATGAACGGGTCCGATGAGTGAATCGCGTTTATTGTTCCAATAATCTTCCCAGAACTTTCTTTCGGTTAACAGGTCTTTTTCGTTCATCGTCGAATCCAATTAGTTCAGGTGTTTGGTATTTAGAAAAATGCCATCTACTTGCAGCAAGTGCTTGGTTTTTACATCGCTAAACCCATTTTCCAGGGAGATTAAGGTAAATCCCTTTTCATCCAGGTAATCAATGATTTCTCTATAAAGGACTTCATCCTGATAGAGTTGTACCAAAGACATTTCCAATTGAATGAGAGTAATTTTATCCAGTACTTCTTCCGAACCTATTAACACATTCTTTTCATAACCCTGGGTGTCAATCTTAAGCATGACTTTATTCCCTTCCTTATGGAAAGATTGAAAGACTTCATTCAATGTTTTGATCTCAATTTCTTCCGTTCCTACGTATTTCGATTCAGGCGCACCTTCCACATGCGCGTCTTCCATCTCTAAAATGGAACTGCTGAAAGAGTTCCCGGAAACGTTGATGACTGTTTTCCCGGCAACATCACCCAATGCATAGCGATTGATTGTCCATTTCGAATCTTTGGCGGAAGCCTGTTCCAATCGCTGATAAGCATCAGTTACCGGTTCGAATGAAACGATCTTCCCTTTATAACCCAGCATACGCGACATTTCGCCATACTGACCTGCATTTGCTCCTACATCAAACAATAGATCAATGCCGTGATATTTTAAGATTTGTGATCTCCTAAGCCAATCGGGTTTAAAATACTTTAGAACAGGGATTCCCACATTGATAAG
>CAMPIU010000168.1 GCA_946886545.1 uncultured Flavobacteriales bacterium
CTTTTACTTCAGGGCTGGGATTTTCACTTCCTTTGCTTTCGGACTTTAATCTGGAAGCGTTGATTCCTTTTGATATCAGGTATTCTTTAATGACTTGGTTACGTTTGGTATCCATGTCTGCATAAAAATCTTTTTTCTCGGCAAGTTTATCTTCTTCTTCATTGTTGTGTCCAATTACAGTGATTGTCATAGCCGGGTTTTCAGCCATTACTTTTGCAACAATATCAAGAGCAGCTTTTGCTTGTTGAGTAAGATATGTTTTACCGAATGCAAAATAAACTTCTTGCTTTTCGATACGGTCTTTTGTTGACATTTTATCGTTATCAGCAACTTGTTTCATATAAACAGTTGTAGATAATTCATTTTTGTCTTTATCGGCGTCATAACAATTACAATCCTCATCCTTATCCAACATAGTAACAACTACATCATCAATGTAATAATAAGCTGCAACAATCTGATTGATCTTTGAATCTTTCGGTTTTTTGTTTGTTTCGTATTTTGTGTCCTGGTCAGAAGTGAAGTTTCCTATCGTAAGGAATTTTTCACCGCCTTCTGCTGTAAAAGTAGCGCACACTTTTTCCCAGTTATAAGAAGCATTGAATACTTTGTTATCCGGGTGTTGAATCTGCGTTTGGTCAATTAAATGCACTTTTTGATCTGTTCCGAATTCTTTCTTTGAAATATTTGCACCAATCTGATTACAAGAGTATTTGGAAGATTCCGACAAGGAAACATAGAACGAGATACAGTATTTAACATCTTTTTTCAAAGGTGTTTTTAATTTGGTCATAATGTAAGTTCTTGGCAACTTGTTTCCATAAGAAAAAGCAAAAACTCCGGCGTAATTTTCACCTTCCTTGGCAGCCTCTTTTCCGAAAGCATTTTCTGGAGCACCAACATCCGGTACTTTTGAATCGCCTAAAAAGTAATCTGCTCTGGCTCCGGTAGGAGATTTCCATCCGGTTGCCAAATCAATTTGACCTAATTTTTTTGGTTTCCCTGAATTGGATTCGAATCCACCATTATCTACAAGGTTGTCCCCATTTTGTGCAGTTGCAATAAGTGGTAACCCAATTAAAGCACTTAATGCAACAAGTTTTTTTAGTTTCATACTATTTGGTTTCATAAGATTTTACAGTTTTAATGAATGTTTTAACCTTTTCTGGGTCGACATCCGGATAAACACCGTGGCCTAAGTTAACAATATGTCTTTTATTATTGCCGAACGAATTTAACATTTTTATCGTTTCAGTTTCAATACTTTGGTGAGAACCGTACAATGCACAAGGATCTAAATTCCCCTGAAGTGTTTTTGAATTACCGACCAAAGATCTCATCGCAGGAATATCCATGTTCCAATCGAGCCCAATAGTATTACAATCCAGTTTTGCCAGTGCAGGGATAGAAGTGATAGCTCCTTTCGAAAACAAGGTAACAGGAACATCCTCAATAGCTGATGCTATTTGTGATAAATAAGGAAGCGAAAAAGTCGCGTACTGCTCTG
Source organism: uncultured Flavobacteriales bacterium (assembly GCA_946886545.1). The sequence continues at coordinate 1,508 of CAMPIU010000168.1, forward strand.
TTCCTAAAATTCCAGCCCATGAATCGAAAACTTGTATCATACTTGCTCCGGCTTTAACCTGCGCTTTTAAATAAGCGATTGTAATATCTGTGATGTGCTGTAGCAATCTATGTGCCAAAGTCGGATTGGTATACAATAATTTTCGGGCTTCACTGAATGTTTTTGAGCCATGCCCCTCAACCATATAACAAAGAATCGTCCATGGCGCTCCGGCAAAACCAATTACAGGAACGCGGCCATTCAGTTGTTTAACAGTTAAACGAATTGCTTCCAGTACGTAACCCAAACGATCTTCTACATCAAAATCAAATTCCAGGCGTTTTGCTTCTTCCTCGGACCGGATTGTATGCTCAAACCAGGGGCCACGCTTCTCGATCATTTGGTACGGGATATTCATTGCTTCCGGTACTACCAGGATATCCGAAAAGATAATTGCAGCATCTACACCTAAAATATCAACAGGCTGAATAGTTACTTCAGCTGCCAATGCCGGATTTTCAACCAATTCTTTAAATCCGCTGACACTCTCGCGAACTGCGCGGTATTCGGGTAAAATCCTTCCCGCCTGGCGCATTAACCAAACCGGGTATCGTTCAATATCTTCGCCTTTAGCAGCACGTAAGATTAAATCATTTTGCAAATTCATCGATGCAAAAATAAGGTTTTATGGATAAAAAGTTGGAACGAAAGATTAGGAAAGTTTATTCTAAGTCAAACTCTTCCAAAACTTCTTTCATATGTTCATCATCGAGTATTTCCGAGTGTTTGAAGTTTTTTTGAAAAAGAGCTCCTTTTCGATGGTGTTTCTTATTATACGACTGAGCGTAGCTATTGAATAAATCAGACATTTTGCGGCTGAGGAATTTAGTAGATTGAAAAGGTTGTTTTGCCAGATTTTTTAAAATTTGGATGTTATTGAATTCTATTACAAGATGGAATTCAGTAGGAGTAAATTTTAATGCATGAAGTTGACCAATGGGACCTAAATACTTTTCAATTTTAGTTTGGAATAATGCGCAGTCGTCGCTTTGTCTGAATAATAATTCCGGTTGGACAGAAGAATTGTGAATGTAATATGTGAAAGTAGCTTCCATGAATGTGATTTTGGAACGAAATTAAAATGGATGATTGAGAAAACCAACTAAAATTCACCCATTTTAAAGTGTCAAAATTGTTCTAGGGTTATAAACCCTAGAAGGGTCATTAACTTTTTTGGAGTTATATTTCATGTAAGCGCGCGAAGCTAAGCCCACTTTATCATCTCTATCCCCCTCTTCTCTAAAATCTCATTGACATTTGAAAAAGGCTTGCTTCCGAAAAATCCGCGATACGCTGATAAAGGAGATGGATGGGGTGCTTTGAGAATAAAGTGTTTGTCGGGATTTACCCGCGCGGCCTTTGCCTGTGCCGGTGATCCCCACAATACAAAGATCACTCCTTCCAACTGATCATTAATGGTTTGGATCACATCATCCGTGAATTTCTCCCAGCCCTGGTTCGCATGTGAAAGCGGTTGACCTTCCCTTACCGTTAGAATCGAGTTCAGCAATAAAACTCCCTGCCTAGCCCAGTGATTCAAATCTCCGTTCGGAGGCGCCGGAACTCCCAGATCATCTTCCAGTTCTTTGAAAATATTTTGCAAACTTTTCGGTAACGGACGCACATGCGAATCGCAGCTAAAACACAAGCCGTGTGCATGACCTCTTGTTGGATACGGATCCTGGCCCAAAACCACCACTTTGATCTGGTCAAAGGGACAACTGTCAAAAGCCCTGAAAATATACTTTCCTTCAGGGAAAATTTGATTGGGATATCGCTGATATTCTTCTTTTACGAAATGCGCCAGTTTTTCAAAATAAGGTGCTTCAAACGACGGATGTAGAGCTTTTTCCCATGAAGGATGTATCGAAACTTTCATTCGACGAAGATAATTAATCTGTTTTTACTATGTTCGCAATCTAAATTGAAAATGGATGAACCTAATACGCTTTTTTATCACTTTAATCACCGGATTGATTCTTTCTACTAATTCCAATGCTCAACAAGAGCCAAGAAGTGCGTTCTTCTGGAATAATTACATGCATACCAATCCCGCAATGACCGGGTCCGTTTATAAGCACCATGCCAACGTACAATGGCGGAACCAATGGGTAAATACTAACGGTGCTCCTACCACTTTGTGGCTAAATTATGCCATGAAACTGGATTCGATCAATAGTGGAGTTGGGGTGAGTTATGAATACGATGTGATCGGGTTTAATAAATCACACACAGCCCTATTATCATATGCTTACCATCTTCCGATAAAAAATATGTTTTTGTCTTTTGGAGCTTCTGCAGGTGTGAAAACTATGAAAATAAAAGGAACTGATTTTATTTTTTCATCACAAGCTCCGCAGGACCCACTATTTTTTGAAGACAGGCAGCTAAACCCGGTTTTCCAATGCGATTTTGGATTGGCACTACATGCAGAAAACTGGAACATAGGTCTAAGTGCAACTCAGCTAAACGGTTCAAAATTCCGGGATCCGTATTTTCCATTAAAAAATGAACCTCATTTCTGGCTGTTTGCAGATTATACATTTAGTTTGGGAGAAAAGTGGAAACTGACACCAAGATTACAATCGTATACTGACGGAAACAGGATTTGTTCTTCCCTTGCGTTAATCGCAGAGTTTAATGATAATTTATGGTTTGGTGTTGCAGGATCTATTCCAAGTAATGGGGGGAGATATGCTATCGGACCAATGATTGGTTATGATATAGTTGGGAAATTTAGAATAGGTTATACCTATGAATTTTGGTTTAGTAATTCACCTAGTTTATATAATGATGGAACCCACGAAATCATTCTTTCTTATCAGTTGAAATAATCTGATTTTAATTTTTTCAGTATAAGTGTTGCTGAATATAATAGTAAACTTCTGCGTTCCTCTGCGTCCCTCCGTGGGAGATATTCAATCCGTATCCCGATAGCTATCGGGGTGGCATCGTAATTCGTAATTGATTTCGTATTTTTGCACCCAATAAACAGCAATCATGAGCAACGACGTAGAAATTGAAAAGCGCAGAACCTTCGGTATTATCTCGCATCCCGATGCAGGTAAAACAACATTGACTGAAAAGTTATTGCTTTTCGGTGGTGCAATTCAATCTGCGGGTGCTGTAAAGAACAATAAGATCAAGAAGACAGCTACTTCGGATTTCATGGAGATTGAAAAACAACGTGGAATCTCGGTTGCAACTTCCGTAATGGCTTTTGAATATTCCGGCAAACAGATCAATATCCTGGATACTCCCGGTCACAAGGATTTTGCTGAAGATACCTACAGAACTCTGACAGCTGTCGATAGTGTGATCCTGGTGATTGACTGTGCAAACGGGGTAGAGGAACAGACAAAACGATTGATGGAAGTTTGTCGTATGCGTAAAACGCCGGTAATCATCTTTATCAATAAAATGGACCGGGAAGGAAAAGATCCCTTTGAATTGTTGGATGAGTTGGAATCATCTTTGGATATTCATGTTCGTCCTTTGGCTTGGCCGATTGGTATGGGAGATCGCTTCAAAGGAGTTTATAATATTTACGATAAGAATATCAACTTATTTGCTGCAAATAAAACAAAAATTTCTACGGATATCGTTTCTCTTTCAGATATCAATTCAGCCGAACTGGATGAGTTGGTCGGAGAGAAACCAGCAGCAGAATTAAGAGAAGAATTGGAAACGATCGAAGGTGTCTACGATGCTTTTGATCGCGATGCATACCTTTCCGGGGATGTTGCTCCGGTTTTCTTCGGATCGGCAGTAAACAATTTCGGAGTAAAAGAATTGCTGGATACATTTGTTCGTATTTCTCCTTCCCCAAGAGGAAGAGATGCAGATACAAAAAGGGTCGAACCATCGGATAAGAAGTTCTCAGGCTTTGTATTTAAAATTCACGCGAACTTAGATCCGAAACACCGCGACCGTATTGCTTTCCTGCGAATTGTTTCCGGGAAATTTGAACGAAATACATTTTATAATCACGTGCGTTTGGATAAGAAATTCAAATTTCCGAATCCTACATCATTTATGGCGCAGGATAAAAGTGTGATTGATGAAGCTTACCCCGGTGATGTAATCGGTTTATACGATACAGGTAACTTTAAGATCGGTGATACTTTAAATGAGGGAGAAAACTTCATGTTTAAGGGAATTCCAAGCTTTTCACCCGAACTTTTCCAGGAACTGGAGAATTTGGATCCGATGAAATCCAAGCAATTGGAAAAAGGAGTTTCCCAGTTAATGGACGAAGGAGTAGCGCAGTTATTCATTCAGCAGCCCGGAAACAGAAAGATCATTGGTACAGTCGGACAGTTGCAGTTTGAAGTAATAGCTTACCGTTTGGATCATGAATACGGAGCGAAATGTCGTTTTGTTCCTAAAAGCTATCACAAGGCTTGCTGGGTCACTACCGATAATGAAGACCAGTTGAAAGACTTCATGCGTGCAAAATCACAGTATTTGGCAAAAGATAAAGACGGTAATCTGGTATTCCTGGCTGAAACTTCATTCTTGCTTCAAATGGCAGAAAAAGACTACCCGGATTTGACTTTCCATACAACCAGCGAATTCAAATTAGAAGCGAAACACGCGAATTAAGTTGAATTTGCGTTTCCCCTTCGGAGAAGTATAACGAAATACTGTAATTTCCTCTAATATCCTTGAAACCCAATCACAATAAAGGAATCCGCGATTTCGTTATGATGTTAGGAACATGTAGGATTCTAGGGGGAATTGGGTTCAAACTTCCAATTTTCCAACCCTTTTTAGTACCCTAACTGTGGGTTATTGCTTATATGTTTGGATCAACCATAAAACGAACACCATGAAATTAAAGATCAATTTCATACTAAAAACTGGGGTTGAGGGTGAAATTCCAGTATTAGCAATTATGAACTTCGGTTACAAAGAATTCGATGCTTTGAAACAAACATTCGTGTATAAACCACTGCGTTATTATACAGGAGTTAAAGTTAATAAATCCGAATGGGATTTAGAACAAAAGTTACCCAAGGATAAAACAAAGCGAGCAATGCTCGGTCAGCTTGAAAAGCAAGCAACGGATATTTTCAATTATTTGATCACAACCGAAACAGTAACACCCGAACGTTTGAAACAAGAACTGGATGTTAAGATCAAAAAGAAAGATGATCGTGCAACCGTAACAAG
>CAMPIU010000169.1 GCA_946886545.1 uncultured Flavobacteriales bacterium
TCTTTATTCGCCAATGCAATGTCCTTTCCGGCCTCAATTGCAGCAAGCGTTGGTTTCAGTCCTGCATAACCTACCAATGCGGTTAATACCACATGAACTTCATTAAATTCAACTACCTGGCAAAGCGCCTGACTTCCTGCATAGACATGAATATCTTCAGAAAAAAGCGCATCTTTCACTTCCTGGTACTTTTCTTCATCACCAATTACAACCGCATTAGGCTGGAATAGTTTTGCCTGTTCAATCAACAGTTTTGCATTTGATTGAGCTGTAATAACCTGCAAGTCGAATTGTTCCGGATAAGCCTGAATCACTTCTAATGCCTGTGTCCCGATTGAACCTGTAGAACCGAGAATGGCAACACCTTTTTTCTGCATGATACAAAGTTAAAAATCATTCTCAATCTTCCGGTTTCTAAGCAGAGATTGTGCTGTCCGCATTCAGACTTTCTTTATAAATTTGTCACATGAAATACCGCATTTTAACCGACGAAGAACTTCAACACCTTGAAGGAGATCTAAAGGCTTTCCTCATTATCAATGGAATTCATGGCGAAGAGTGGGAAAAACTTAACCGAGAGGAACCTAAAAAGGCCGTGGAGTTGGTTGAGTTGTTTTCCGACCAGGTATTGCAAACTGTTTATGAAAAAGTTAGTTATTTAGAGCATCGCTCTCCTGATTCCTGTCTTGTATTTCATTTCGGGGAGCAGGAGCAGGAATTAATTGCGATTCAGAAAAAACCCGACACTACAATTGACTTATCAACGGTTGATGGAATCCACGAAGCACTTACTAAAGCACCAAATGATCTTTCGTTTTTTACAAGTAAAAAGAACTACAATGAGTCCAGGGAGATGGAAATTCATCAGTTGATCCGGCAAGGTGCTGTTTTATCTGATGCCAATTTTTGGAATTCTTTGAAAGAAATTCTGTAAAATTTTTATAAATCTTAGGAGAGCATACGTAAATTGCACAGTCAAATTAGGCAACTACTCACTCAAAATTTGCTTAAATACAATATCCAAAAAAAGCATTTGGTACTCTATTTAGAAAGCTTAGTTTTACCCAAGCATCCATTTTTAAATTATGAGGCTTCGATTTACTTACTTACTATTTGGACTATTTTTCCTGGTTCTGTCTGCTTGTTCAAACTCCGACATTGATGAACGTCTTGTTAAAAAATGGACGCTTGTTAAAGTAGATGGATTTGGACCTGATAAGGACAAGATTTTAGGAATTGATCATATTTATTTTGACTTGAAAGACGACGAAACTTTTAAAGGCCGTTGGTATGATCAAAACAATATGACCGATTTTATTGATTTGGAAGGAAAGTGGTTAAGTACGCAATACGAAGACAAAATCGATTTATTTTTATTTTATGGCCCCAACCAAAAGAAGTCTATCATTTTTAACATTTCAAAAGTTGAAGGAGATGATATGACGATGCGCATTTCTGAAATAGATCATTTCTTTAAAGCGAAATAACAATATAAACCAATAACCGATGAGGGGCTTCGGCCCCTTTTTTATTGTACATACTTCCGGAACTTATTTGGAAGAAAGCAAGTCAGAACCATTATATTTGTTGCCATGGAACTTATAAAGGCATTAGAAGATCGTTTTGGGGCACATCGCGTAAAATCAATTCAAAATCCTTTTCACAGTGATCAGGCTTTAATCGTTTTGTTGCTGGAATTAGATGTTCCTGTAACCGTTGTTATGACCGCTTCCCTTTCTGAGTATAAAATGCCTGTTCTGGACAAGTGGATCGGAAGAGAATTCAACGAAATTTATTTTTGTTTACCAACTTACTGGGATTTTGAAGATCACACGAACCCGAATTCCTCGTGGATTTACAATTGGATCTATAAACTTGAACGTTTCGTAAGAGATAAGAATACCTGGTATGGCCCGGGCCACACAATTCCAACCGGAAATCCGGAAGTTCCGATCTCTGATTTGATGCAGCAAGAATATTTTATCTTCTTAGATCCGATTTTGCTTCAAAAAGAACTTAGTCCGGTGAATATCCAGGGCAAAACCATTCACTTTCTAAGTATTGTTCCGATTTTCGGGGATGAACTGGACTTTAAAATGGGGAAGGGCACACAAAAGTTTGTACGCCGTTTTATTCAACGGAACTATGATGAAAAACTGGATGACTATAGAAAATCTGTTTTGAACAGCAGATTACGCTTTTTCTAAGAAACTTAAATTATCCGGATATTACAATTTGGAGAAGAAGTCCTGTGCTGCTTCCACTTCTTTTTTGGCGTTTCCAATCCAAATGTGCTCATCGTAAATAGTAAAAGGTCGTTTCAGAAAAGTGTACTCCTCCAACATATATTTGCGGTAATCCGCTTCGGTTAAATTCATTTCATGCAATCCCTGGGAGCGGAACTTCATTGCTCTTTTGGAAAACATTCCCTCATAAGAACCTACTTTTTCCTTCAACCAATCCAAGGTTTTCGCATCAATATTGGTTTGTTTAATATCAATTAACTCTACATCACCTGGCAGGTTCAAAGCTTTCATGATTTTCTGACAAGTGTCACAAGAACTTAAGTAATAAAATCTTCTCATGGAATTGTTATTAGCGGTTTTGCATGTATTCGTTGTTTCTTTTACGGTCTTCCGGAGTACCGGTATTACAACCATTTGATTTCTTGGTAAAATGGTGAATCCAGCGAATCTGGAATTGTACCGGCCAGTAATTACTTGAAAACCATTGGATCGTAGGGCGTGCTTTATTGGGTTCGAAAATCCCTATCGCAGGAACGATGAATCCCAATGTCAGGTAATCACCGCGACGGATAGTGCGTGTAAAACCTAAATGCAAATGAAATTGCGCCATGAAATCCTGCTGGAACTTCACCGGGGCAATGGTTCCAACATAAGGTGCTTTTGGTGCCGGTAATGCGTTAAACAAAAAGTTAAACCCTAATCCTGTTTCCAAATGCCAGCCATCTGCAATTTTCGTAAAACGATCAATGGTTACACGGGCAGTAAGGTATCCATTATAGAATGAACCTGTAGCCTCGTCAAAAGAAGAAGCCCCGGAAATCGGATCAAACAGTTCGAATTTCGTGCGCTCGCTCCCACCAATATAATTAAAGCCTAATCCCCAATCCAAACGGTGAAAAAGATTCGCACCGATCCATTTTACTTCTCCTTTATCGCCACGTTTTCTATACCAGGAAGCCAGCAATTTAGAAGATTTCAGACGGTAGTGAGCAGCACCAATTTCAATAAATCCTCCCGGTTTTCCAATCGGATCGACCGTAGCAGTAACAGGACGTCCATTGACATCTGTTCCTGAATACTCCGTAAGTTTTGGATTGGTGAAAGTATAATTAGGCCCTAAGGAAATTTGGATTCCGTCCTTTGTCAATTGTCGGTAATCACGCGCACCACCAAAAAAGTCTTTCCGGCTTTTCCCTCTCAGGTTCCGGGACTGCCCAAACGAGAGTCCGGTAATGACAAGCAACAAAATACAAACTACAAATTTCATGATCTAATTTTATTTAAATATCTAAAGTTTTCGGATTCGTTACGAACTAAGTTGCGATTTTTTATTCATTTCCTGTTGTTCATCAAACCTTTTTGTTTTCTTCGAAGAAAGAAAAACACCGCCGCGCCTACCCATAAGACTCTTGAAACAGTTCCATAGTAAACAAAAATAAGTATGTTTTCGAAGCTTATCCCGGGTGTTCTGCCATACAAGAGTAACTGCCAATCCAATAAATGATTGATTGGTTCATAGCTCGGAGGTCTTGGTTCAAAAGAGAACAAATCACGCAGCATTTCCAAACCTTGTTTTTCAGGTTTTGGGGTAAGGCCTTTGATCCAATAGTAATCGATTAAATAATAAAAGTATGTCAGATGATAATGCAAGACTATCATTCCCACGAGTGCTAACGCAATTTTCCAATACTTCAAATTTGGAATTCCTTTTGCAATCCAAAGTGCAGAAAGAACCAGGAGAATAATTTGCAAATAGTCCTGAATTTCTATCTGTACAAAGAATCGCGCATCAAGGTCATTATGATTGTTTGGTTTTGGATAAACCACATCAAATATCCATCCAACAATGAGGTTTATCACCAACATAGCGAAGGAAATAATAATAACTCTGTAGAGTACGCTCTTGAGCTGTGAACTCATTGCAATCAAGAAATTAAACTGAGCATCTTTTCCATTACAAAAGGCTCATCCCATTTCTCGTGAATGTTTTCGATCTTCAGAATTTGCTGCATTAAGGCATCTTGCTTTCTTCCGTTTTTCAACGCATCGCTGTAACGTGTATGACTAAATGTTACCTGCGAATAAAGCGGGGTCCATTTATCCGGATATAAGCGGGAGAATTTCCCCTCGATCTTTTTCTGCAATAAAAATTCAGGATCTGCGGTTTTGTCGCGCATCTCCACATAATTATCCAAAGCCAAATCCAAAATAGCATTTGCATCCGGAACCCGTTGTTCGGAAAAACGGTTTAATAAACCACTCCAATCTCCCTGGCTTTGATCATACATTTCGTTGAATACGGTACAATCTTCAAATCCGCAGTTCATTCCTTGTCCGTAGAATGGAACAATTGCATGAGCCGCATCGCCCAACAAAACGATTTTGTCTTCGTAATTCCAAGGCTCACATCGAACCATTATCAACGAACTGGTCGGATTTTCAAAATAATCGTCCAACAAGGTCGGCATCATCCCAACAGCATCCGGGAAGGTAAGATCAAAAAATGCAGCTACCTGTTCACGTGTTTTGAGTGTTTCGAAAGATGTTTCCCCTTCCATCGGGAAGAACAGCGTGCATGTGAAACTTCCGTCCAGGTTTGCCAGTGCGATCATCATAAATTCACCTCGCGGCCAGATATGCAGGCAGTTTTTGTCCAGTTTATGACTTCCGTCCTCGTTCGCAGGGATTACCAATTCTTTGTATCCGTGGTCCAGGTATTTTTGAGAATAATCAAAAGTCGTGGATTTCTGCATGCGCATGCGCACGGCTGAATATGCTCCGTCGGTTGCGAAAATTTTATCTGCAGGAAATTCTTCGACCTGTTTTGTTTGCTCATTTTGAAACGAAAGCGTATTTGTTTTCAGATTAACATCGAGACACTTGCGATCAAAGAAGTATTCAATATTCGGGTAGTTATCCGCCAAATTCATCAATTTTTGATTCAATCCCCCGCGAGAAACGGAATAAATTGCCTCGTTGTTCACTCCATAAGGCTGATAGGTCAATGTTCCGTCCAAGGCGTGCATACAGCGCTTATACATTGGAATGGCAATTTTGCGAATATCCTCTGCGATACCTGCAATTTCCAAAGCTTTCCAACCCCGGTCCGAAAGTGCCAGGTTGATCGATTTTCCACCTATTAAAGTAGCTTTTCTCAAATCGGGTCTTCTTTCAAACACTGAAACCTGGTATCCTTTCTGAGCAAGTAAAATAGCTTGTAAACTTCCTACAAGTCCGGCTCCTACTACTGCAATTTTTTTCATATTACTATTTTCTTATTAACCGCATAGGTACATAGAGCACATAGTAAATCTGCGTTCTTCTGTGACCTCTGCGGGAGATTTAACACGTGGTTTTGCGCCTTCGCTAGAGCTACAGCGTAAGTGTTGTGTTCCAATTTTACTGCTCCAGAATCGCTTCCTCCAAATACTTCCCAAGGAAATATACATCTTCAAATGAATTGTAAAGAGGAACCGGTGCTACACGAATTACATTCGGTTCTCTCCAATCTGCAACCACTCCTTTTTCAGAAATTGCATCAAAGATCTGTTTTCCTTTTCCATGAACCAGGATCGATAATTGTGCTCCGCGGCGTTTTGGTTCTTTCGGAGTAATGATCTCGAATCTGCATTTATCAGCATGTTTTTCCGATAAGCCATCTAAAATGAACTCAAGATAACCTGTCAATGATTCACTTTTGGCTTTGAGTTTGTCCATTCCAACCTCATCAAAAATTTCCAATGATGCCCAGTGTGCAGCCATTCCCAGAACAGGAGCATTACTTAATTGCCAGCCTTCAGCTCCTTCCATCGGAACAAATCCGGGTTCCATTTGAAAACGTGTACTTTTATCATAACCCCACCATCCTGCAAAACGCGGAAGTGAAGCATTTTTTGCATGCTTTTCATGAACAAACATCCCGGAAACTCCTCCAGGACTTGAATTCAGGTATTTGTACGAGCACCAGGCAGCAAAATCTACTCCCCATTCGTGCAATTTAACCGGAATGTTTCCGGCGGCATGAGCAAGATCAAAACCAACCATCGCCCCAACTCCTTTACCTGCTTTGGTAATTGCTTCCATGTCGAGCAACTGACCAGTATAATAATTCACGCCTCCAAACATAACTAAGGCAAGAGAATCTCCCAATTCCAGGATTTTAGCTAAAATATCTTCATCCCTCAAAGTATGTTCTCCTTCACGCGGACTCATTCCCACTAAATCCGTTTCCGGATTCAAACCATGAAAACGAACTTGCGATTCCAACGCATACAATTCGCTTGGGAAAGCTTTTGCTTCACACAAAATTTTTGTCATGTTACATTTTTAAATTTTCGTAAATGATCGCAGCGCCTTGCCCCACACCAACGCACATTGCAGCAAGGCCATATTTTACTTTTCTTCTTTTCATTTCGTGAAGCAAGGTTGCGCTGATGCGAACACCGCTACAT
>CAMPIU010000170.1 GCA_946886545.1 uncultured Flavobacteriales bacterium
GTTCCCGAATACTACTCGCGCATCTGAAAGACGTTTTTTAGCCGCAGTTATATTACCGGATCATACCAGAAGCACGTTAATAGCAGCTTTCAAATCATTGGAGAAAAAATCCGAAACATTACCAAAGAAAAAACACGGGAATATCCCATTGTAATTGAAAATTATACAATGGAGAATTGAAAAGTAAAATTCATCTTTTCTGTGATAAAATATCCTTACTTTAGGCTGGAATTCATTTTTCAGCCTTTTTTATTCTATGCGGTTAAATAAAAGCCTCGTTGTTCAAATTCTTCTTTTAATCTTACTGGCATATTGGAATTTTCTCATTGGTTTTCGTTCGGATGAGAATTGGATAACTTCCATAGCTTTGATTTCCGTACCTCTGCTTCTAATTTTAATTCCATTTGCAGCGGCAATCAAAAATCGGGATGATTGGAATGATTTCTTTTCTGTACTTATGGTAAGTCTTCATCCGCTTTATTCCTATTTTATAATTGATGAATTTCATTCGGGTTTGCTTCACTCATATAAGTCAAGTCTGATTGTTCACTTGTGGATTCCTTACATCTTCCAAAGTCTTGTGGTGATCAACTACCTATTCCTATTCCTGAAAGACTATTATCGGCAATATTCATTCTATGGACTCACAACACTTTCCGTTCTAAACCATGGGTTAATTGTCTGCTCAATTACTGTTATTGCCATAAATTTAATACAATTTCAATCAGACAAATCACTTTTAAACGAACTAATTTCAAGGGAAATTAAACCCCTGTCTGTAAAAACAGAAGATACAGCCAAGCCGTTTTTTAACTATTTCACTAGTCACTATTCAACCATAAAAGTAAAACCCAAAGGCTCAAAAGAATTCCTTTTACCCATAAGAGAAAGAGTAATCATGGAATACCAGGGAGATCTTTTTGAATCAACTTACATTGAGAAGAAAGCATTTAGTAATGAAATCCTTTTTCAATCACCAAAAGACACTTTTGTTGTAGAAATTGTTCAATCATTTTGATTTAAATTGAAAAAAGACGATTTCTTCCAAAATGGACGAATTCCCTTTTCAATTCTACATTTTCAACTCTCAATTAAAGCGTTTCACGAATATCCCGAACCTGAATTTGCAAGGTAGTGCGGTTTTGCCAGGTATTCGTTTCCAAAGTGAATGCACAATCAAAAGCACAACCTGCAGCAATCAAATCCGCTTTATCTGCCATATTAAAGCCAATCGCCGAAAGTTCTATTCCGGAAACAGGATCTACCAATTCAAACTTCAAATGTGCTTCTTTTAAAATACGTTGTTTGCTAGCATACGCATTTCTGATACAGAAAACGGGTTTATTATTCCCCGGACCGAATGGCTCCATCTGCTCAAGCATCCGGTAAATCCGTGGAACCTGATGAACCGATTCACCGGCCAAAAACAAATTTGAAGCAGCAATTTCCAGATCAATGGCCAATTCCTCTACTTCATCAAGCGGTTGAATGTTTTTCTGAACGTAGGCATCAAAATGCTCTCTGAACAGCGAAATATTTTCCAAAGGCAAAGACAAACCGGCTGCGTGCTGATGTCCACCGTACTGAGTAAGCAAATGTTCACAGGAAGTAATTGCCTCGTAAACATTAAACCCCGAAACCGAACGCGCCGAACCGGTTGCCTCTCCTTTATTTTCCGTCAGAACAATCGTTGGTCTGTAATGATGTTCGATTAAGCGTGAAGCCACGATTCCCACAACACCTTTGTGCCACCCGGATTGAAAAACCACCGTCGATTTCCGGCTGATAAAAAGATCATCCTGGGCAATTAACTCCAGAGCTTCAAGTGTTGTTTGAGCATCCAATATGCGTCTTTCGGAATTGTATTCATCGATTTCCAATGCGATCTTCTTTGCTTCTTCTTTTGATTCAGACAGTAACAGATCAACAGCCCTTGAACCGCTTTTTAATCTACCTGCTGCATTGATTCTTGGGGCAATGGTAAAAACCACGTTGGATAAATCAAGTGGAAATGAGCGTTGTGCCTGTTCAACCAAAGCTAAAATTCCTGCTCGTGGATTATTATTCAAACGTTGAATTCCGTGTTTGCATAAAATCCTGTTTTCTCCGGTTACCGAAACGATATCAGCACCAATGGCGATTGCTACCAAATCCAGGTATTCAAAAAGCAGGTCAATTTCCCTGTTATTTTTCGAAAACCAAGCCTGGAGCAACTTAAATCCCACTCCACAACCACATAATTCCTTGAAAGGATACTCACATCCATCCTGTTTGGGATCTAAAACGATACAATCAGGAATTTCAGGACCCGGAGTATGGTGATCACAAATAATGATATCCAATCCTTTCTCATTCGCGTATTTTACCTTTTCAACTTCTTTGATTCCGCAATCCAGTGCAATTAATAATTTGCAACCCTTCTCAAGTGCCGTGTTGATCCCATTATAAGATAATCCGTAGCCTTCCTCATAACGGTCGGGGATGTAAAAATCAACCGGGGCAAAATCTTTTAAAACACTATAAACCAAGGCCACTGCCGTTGTCCCATCCACATCATAATCTCCAAAAACCATAATCCGTTCACCTTCATCAAGCGCCTTTTCCAAACGTTGAACAGCTTCAGACATATTTAACATCAAAAAAGGATCGTGCAAATCACTCAATTCGGGAGTGAAAAATGAACGAATCTCCGGCAGAGTTGTAAGATTTCTTTGGGTTAATAAAGATGCCATGATCGGACTCACTTTTAAGTCATCTACCGCGGCTTGAATTTTGTCAGAAGCAGGTCTTTGTTTGATAAACCAGTGTTTTTGCATAAATTTCCGTTTTCTAATATAAGTTATGAAAAAAGTTCTTCTTGTTTTTAGTCTTTTCGTACAATTTTTGAGTTTTTCCCAAAAAACCGTTCAATTTTCAGATCCGCTTCCTTTTGGAAGCAGTTCGCAGCTGACTACTGATAAAATTCACTTTGGAAAATACAAAAGTAGCGATTCACAAGTGACTTATGTAATCGATGAAAAAGGCATTTCAATTGTAACACTGGCTATTGCCAGTATCACCAGAGAACAAGTCCGGGAATCTTCCAAATTGCAGGTAAGAGGAAATTACATACACGGAATAAAAACAAATGATTCGGTTCCTTGTGTGCTGGAAGGTGAAAATTATTATTACGGAATCGAATCAAAACTCATGATCGCAGGTGAAGGTTCACTCAATACCTTTGTAAAAATCAACGCAAATAAATACGTGATCAATTTCCATGAAGGCATGTATTTTGAACCAAGCATTGTAACCTTTTCAGGAGGAAAAATGACGATCATCCACAGCGAACTGAATTACCAACCACTGTTCCAATCCTTTTTGCAGGTCAATACAATTACACGTTATGGTTCCGAAGTTGCAATCCTTGCACCCACCTTTGAGCAATGGGAACGCCTGGAAGCAAGCCTGTTTACAGGGAAAAAGTTGATTTACATCAAGGAATAGGTCAGCAGGAATTTTCCAAAAACCTTGTTATTTTCGACCAAAACCAAGTTATACATATTTTTTAACACTAAACTTATCTGATATTTCCTTAATTTTGCAACAAATTAGTATGTTATGAAATTAGGTGCAACAGAAATTATTTTAATCCTTGCTGTAGTTCTTTTGTTATTCGGAGGTAAAAAAATTCCTGAATTAATGAAAGGTCTTGGAAAAGGGATCAGAGAATTCAAGGACGCTAGTAAAGGCGAAGAGGCTTCTTCTGCTCCGACAACTACAGAAGAGAAAAAATAGATTAAGCCAATCCATTCTACATGTATAAAACATTTTCGGAAGTTAAAGTTGCACTCTCCGCAGGGAAATCTGTGGAGAGTATCGTGCATTCTTACTTAGAGCAAATTGAAAAGAACAAAGATCTGAATGCATTCCTGGAAGTATTTACGGAAAGTGCTTTAGACCAGGCTCGATTAGTAGATCAAAAATTAACTTCAGGGAAAGCAGGTAGATTAGCCGGAATGGTTATCGGTCTAAAGGACAACATTTGCTATAAAGGTCATGCAGTAAGTGCAAGTTCCAAAATCCTTAAAGGTTTTGAATCACTTTACTCTGCAACTGTTGTTGAAAGGCTCTTAGCTGAAGACGCAATCATTATCGGTCGTTTAAATTGCGATGAATTTGCAATGGGAAGTTCGAATGAAACTTCAGCTTATGGTCCGGTAAAAAACAATTTGAGACCAACTCACGTACCGGGAGGATCCTCAGGGGGTTCTGCTGTTTCTGTTTCTGCAGGGATGTGCACCGTTGCGCTGGGTTCAGATACCGGAGGTTCTATCAGACAACCGGCATCCTTCACAGGAACATTCGGGTTTAAGCCCACTTATGGACGAGTGAGCCGTTATGGACTGATTGCTTATGCATCCTCGTTTGATCAAATCGGCCCTTTTGCAAATAACCTGGAAGACATGGTTCTTGTAATGGAAATCATGGCCGGAAAGGATCCGATGGATGCTACCAGTTCCTCCAAACCACTCGGTTTTTCTACAGAGATTCCGGCAATCGGGAAAAAGAAAATTGCTTATTTGAAAGAAGCGCTGGAAAACGAGAACATTGACAGCGAGGTTCGTGAAATGATGGAACGTACCATTTCAGATTTACGTGCTTTAGGTCATACCGTTGAAGGAGTCAGCTTTCCATATCTGGAATATTTGGTTCCGACTTATTACGTATTAACCACCGCTGAAGCATCATCCAACCTTTCGCGTTTTGATGGCGTTCACTACGGTTATCAATCTCCCCAGGCAAAAGGAGTTGAACAAACCTATACCTTTTCCCGCTCCGAAGGATTTGGAACAGAAGTAAAAAGACGTATTATGGCCGGTACATTCGTTTTATCTCATGGATATTACGATGCCTACTATACAAAAGGGATGAAAGTCAGACGCGTTTTGAAAAACAAAACCAAAGAGATTTTCAGCCAGTTTGATTTATTGATTTTACCAACTACACCATCCACTGCATTTGAATTCGGATCAATCAACGACCCGATCCAAATGTACCTTCAAGATATTTTTACTGTACATGCGAACTTAACCGGAAATCCAGCGATTGCAATTCCACATGGAACACACAGCAACGGATTACCGATGAGTTTGCAAATTATGGCCGATGATTTCAATGAAGAAGTGATCTTCTCATTGGCTAACCAAATCATGCATAATTAAAACCCACATTTGCCTATGAAACGATCCGGACTAGTGCTTCTTTTGTTTTTTATCACGTTGCTGAATTCACCTGATTTATTTGCGCAGCGCAGAACGAAACCTCCAGTCAAGGATACTGTAACCGGGGAAGTATTTATCCGAATAGTTGATCAAAGTCTCAATCTATATTATGATGATTTTGCAAAAGGCCTGGACTACGATTCAATTATCGGTGCCCTGGATTACGAGGCAGGAACAGTTCCTTTATTTTCGGATGAAGATTATTGCAAACGCCTGGCGAAACTCAATGAAGTTTCCACTTTCGGGTTCGATTGTAATAATGTTTCACTTACAACTATCAAATTCTTTGCTCAAAACAGACGGAATTTTGTCCGGGTAGCTTTAGGTCGCGGACGGTTGTATTTTGATTTATACGAAGAGAAACTGGCAGAATATGGTTTGCCCTTAGAGCTCAAATATCTTTCTGTGATTGAAAGTGGTCTCAGACCACAGGTTAAATCACGTGCCGGAGCGCTTGGTTTATGGCAGTTTATGTATGCAACCGGAAAGCAATATGGTCTGAAGGAAAATTCATACATGGATGAGCGCATGGACCCTCTGAAATCAACAGATGCCGCTTGCCGTTACCTGAAAAAACTATACGATATTTATGGAGACTGGAACCTGGCTTTGGCAGCATACAACGCAGGACCCGGAAATGTCAACAAAGCAATTCGCCGTTCGGGAGGAAAAAGAACTTATTGGGAAGTAAGACCCTATTTACCTCGTGAAACACAAGGTTATGTACCCAATTTCATCGCTGCAACTTATCTGATGACTTATCATGCGGATCATAATTTGCTTCCTGCAGAACCAAAAATTCATTTTTATCAATTAGATACGCTTTGCCTGAATCGGGGAATTCACATGCAAACCATTGAAAAATTGGTTTCCTGGTCAGTTGAAGACATTCAAAGTTTGAACCCGGTTTATAAAACTTCCTATATTCCACCAACAATTCCAAGGCAATGTGTTACGGGACCACTTCAAAAAATTGGTTTACTGGTAAGTTTGGAAGACTCACTTTATGCTTTGGAACAGCGCATTTATGGCACAGGTGGTTACAAAAACCCGCTTCCAACAGATGTTGCAGTTGATCCCCAAACCGATCAGCTGGTAGTTTCAAATCCTGTCAACAAAATAATTGACATTCCGAAAACAAAAGTCATTACAACAATCAATTACACTTACCATAAAGTAAAAGCAGGTGAAAGTCTGGGAAGCATTGCAGCTCAATACAACGTTGCTATCCAGGAATTAATGGATTGGAATGATCTGACAACTGCCCGCATTACTGTAAACCAACTACTCAAAATCCAAACCAAGGTCAGCACAACTGTTGAAAATGAGGAATACAGGGAAGCAGTGGAGGACAGTATTCAGAAT
>CAMPIU010000171.1 GCA_946886545.1 uncultured Flavobacteriales bacterium
ATTCAAGGCAGATTAATTAGCAATTCTAAAACGCCTTTAGTAAATTTACGAGTAGAAGCCTGGGATAAAGACTTACTAATCGATGATTTTGTAGGGGAAGCCACAAGTGATAAGGCCGGCCACTTTCAAATCAGTTTTACACAGAAACGTTTCACGGAATTGTTTTTCGACAATAAACCGGATATCTACTTTAAGATCTATGAGAAAGATAAACTGATTCACAGTACAGAAAATACGGTGTTGTGGAATATTGACAGTCCAAAGGAAGAAGTAATCATTATCATTGACCGAAATTCCGATTCAACAGATGATGACACTACCCCGCCGGATCAGACCGATGAGGAAAATCTTCGAAAACTGCGTTCTTTAACGAGCTTGAGTAATTTGAAAGGCGCTATTAAAGATGATGAATTGGATCATTTTTTCACCACATCCAATGATCAAAAAGCGCAGTTAATTGCACAATGGCAAGATCAGAAAAAGCTGGGCGAATCAGATGCTTTGACATTAAACAGCACGATAAATCTATTAAGAGCAACACAAAGCAATACCGGTGTGCTGACAGCTTTTTCGAAAAAAGGTATTCATAAAACCGAAGATTTGATCCAACACAATAGCGATTCACTGACGCGGATTCTTCAGAAAGAGAAAATAAATCTTCCCGATTCACAAAGCATTGAATCCTATGTGGATGATGTTCTATCTATGGTAGAGGCTGAGAATCCTGCAGGATTTTTTATGCACAGGATCTTCGAAAAACCAGAGTGGTTAGCACTTGATGCATCTCTAATGCCTACTCCCAGTAAGCAATTCCGTTCCTTTTATTCAAGTAACAAAACCTTTGATTTAAAAAACGAACCAATTATCTCATTAGAAACAGGCGACCTGAATGAAAAAATTGAAGGAATTTCCCGGCCTACTCCGGAGTTGATTCAGGAATTATCTTTGGCACAGCAATCGCTGCAATTAAGTAGCGACAGCAATATGGCGGCTCTATTATTCAAAAAAGAAGTCAACGTCAAAAAAGCTGTTAATACATCCCATCAGTCGCTTATGCGCGAGTTAGGGATCGATGAAGCGGATGCAATGGAAATCAAACATAAAGCTCAATACCACCACGAAGCAGCAGTAAACGGTTATTTTGCTTACCGTGAAATTATTTCTAATCCGTATTTGAATAAAACGCTCTCAAATCTAACTCCGGCTAAAGATGAGATTTTAAGAGGCTTGGGTAAAGTCTCCAATTGGGATCATGTAAAAAAACTAAATGGACTAAAGGACATTGACAGTATAGAGGACTTGTTTGGATCCCAAAACTATTGCGAATGCGAAAGTTGTAAATCGGTACTTAGTCCGGCGGCCTATTTTGTGGATTTAATGCGGTTTACGGAAAAACGTGTTTTGGTTCACAAACCAGGTGGAATAGATGTTAAGATACTGGAAAATACTCATCCGATCCATTTGAAGGTTAGAAGACCCGATTTATGGAAGTTGCCATTAACATGTGACAATACAAACAAGCGAATCCCTTATGTGGAAATCATCAATCAAGTACTTGTTACGTTTATAAATAAGCAATTAGGGACAGGTAAATCCATTGTTGAAAGACTTAGTCAGGAAAAGCCATCCCTGGATTTTTCTTTACCTTACAACCAGTACTTAGACGAAGTCCGCGTCTGGCTTTCCTATTTCAAATTAACAAGACTGGAAGTCTTAGAGTACCTGTATCCATCGCCCAACGCAAATGAAAAACTGGTAATGGCTATTGAAAGTTTAAATCTTTCTAAGGAACAATATGATATAATAACAAATCAAAACCTGGCAGCAGCTGTCGATACGAATGTATTGGACTTTCGTCGAAAAAGCGGCTTAAGTTCCGAAGCAACAGAACAACTGGTCAACATGAAATTCTGGGAAGGGAAATTGTCCATTGTCCAGGTAAAAGATGCAGGAGATATTCAGAAATATCACATCAATTTTAGCAGTGCACTTCCCAAATGGAAAGGGACTCTTCACCGATTAATCCGGCTTTGGAACTTATCGGGATGGTCGCTGAAAGAACTGGATTTCATTTTCCAGGCATTAGACATTCGGTACAATAATCTTAACTCCGCCGCAATCTTAAAACTGGCATCATTCAGAAAAATTCAACAGCTCTTAAAATTAGATGTTCCTGTTTTAATGGGAATCCTGAAAGGACTTGCGGAAACGAGTGATGATGCTTCAATCAGCACATGGAAACAATTGCTGCCTGTTGACTGGATCACAGACGAATCAGCTAACCTGGAAGATTTACTGGCAAATACCGACGATGATTCCTTCAATTTATTGATGCGGTTACAAGGTGCTTTTGGTGTCAATTCTGCCGATATGCTGGCCTGCCTCGTATTATTAAAAGATAGTATCGGTACTCCGATAGCTCCCAATGGACCAATCAAAATTGTGTTTAACACCAATACACTCAATCTGATTTACCGATATATTCAGCTTTACAAGTGGACAGGACTCGGGTCCGTTGAAACGTTTGTGAATTTACTGGAAGTATGGGGCAAGGGTGCAGTGAAGTATTTTACAAATGTAAATGAGGATATCCCTGCTTTTGTAACGTTTCTGAATACGTTCAGTAAAAATGAAATCAGCATGGAAGATCTAATCTATCTTTTTGGAGAAGAGTTAAAAACTACCGTGCTTATTGAAGAAGATAAAACAGCATTAACAAGCGCCGACGTTAAAGAATTACTTGCAAGTGATGCTTTTGCAACAGGAAACAAATTCCAATTGTTGTTTAATAAGTGGATGGAAACAGAACCTGCTGTTTTAGGGTACTACAAACACTTTATTGAAGTTTCAGATGCTGATTTGGATAATTTATTTACTGATTTAGACGGAGTAACAAGTGATGCTACCTATATCGCTTTTTCAAACGTGAAGAAACGCCTTGAAAGACTTCAGTTTCTAGCAGAAAAGTTCAAAATAAAACCGGATCACCTAAAGGTAATTGCAGTAGAAGTACAAGATTGCATTTATCCCAAATTCGGATTCACCGTTTGGCAAGATATGGAATGGGTGAAAGAGTTCGCTTATTTGGGGAATTGGATCAATGAAACGGAAACGTTGAGAAATTTTGATCTCTGGCTTACTTTGAGAACTATTGAAAAAGAAAACCTATTGCCCCTTACCATTCAAAAGGCGATTGCCAAATGGAAACAAATTGATATAATTCAGGTCACAAACAACCTTGTAAAAACAAGTTCACTAACGGTAATTAAAAATATTTGGGATCGTTTCGACTGGGCTAAAAAATTGAATGTTAGCAGTGATCTGATTGACAAACTTAAAACTACAAATACACTCGCTGAACTGGGAACTCAAAGCCAGATGCTTCAAAACGCAATTCGATCCAAATTCAACTCAAATGAAGCTTGGGAATCCGCAGTACAGGACTTTAAAAACAAATTGAGCAGCAATAAACGTGATGCACTTTGCAATTACGTCATTTTCAATGCTGACTTACGGGCTAAAGGTTTTGGATTTGATGATAGAGAAGATCTTTATCGTTATTTCCTGTTGGATGTAGATATGGGAGACTGCTTCACACTCCCTCGGATTGTAGCTGCAACTAACAGTTTACAAACCTATATCAACAGATGTTTGTTGGGATTTGAGCAATCGAAAGATGAAAAAGTAATTGTTTCACTGGATATCGACGAAAAGCAAGAATGGGAATGGCGTAAGAACTATCGGGTTTGGGAAGCAAATCGGAAAATATTCCTGTTCCCGGAAAATTATGTAGCTCCGGAAATCAGAGACAACAAAAGTCCCGAATTCAAGGAGTTGGAAGACGAGTTGCTTCAGCAAAAATTAAACTCCGAGGTGGTTGAAAATGCTTATAAAAAGTACATTCAACAAGTCATGATCCTGGCTGAATTAAAAATTGCGGGAGCTTATCATGACACGGAAAATAACCGCATTTATCTTTTTGGAAAAACAAATAAGCAACCAGTCGAATACTATTACCGATACGTTGAATTTTTAGAGAATGGCGGAAATATTTGGTCCAACTGGGAAAAAATGAACGTTGCAATCCCGGCGGAAGATGTGTCAGCGATTCGCTACAATGGTAAATTGTATGTATTCTGGACCAGTTTTCAGCGAAAAGACATTTCTGATGTGAAAAACGGAACGCAGGAAGTTAGAATGCATACTTACGATGTGTATGTGAATTATTCATTTTTACAGGTAGATAATAAGTGGTGTACTCCACAGAAGATCGAATTGGATTACCGCACAAGCAGTCCTTTTGATCCTTTTTTAAGAATCAAGAAGTACAAAGATCTGGTTAACGGGGCCAATACCAATTCACCAACGTTGGCACCTAAGGCGTATGAAATTAGGGAGAACGTCCTGAAAGAGTTTGAAAGCATTGTTTATCGTAAGCCATATCCTGTAAAAACAAACGATCGCAATGTCTTGAGATTGGATTATGTTTGGACAGATAAAAAAGATGCGCTTAAAGCAATCTATCGGAATACACGTGCGGTGTTTGACGGTTTTACAAAAAACGTGAAGATAAAAGTGGATCTGCCTATAATTGGTACTATGACCTTCGATTTGGAATTTTCATTTAACCGTTTTGATCAGGTTGTAAATGTGGCAAGTAATTCTAATCAAACGGAAGCACCAACTCCTATAACCATTCCTTCGAAAACAATTACCTTCTCGTTGCAGGGTGATCATTTGAATTTTATTTTTTCATTTGATTCAGGGGGGACAAATTATTCCTTAAAAACAGGAAGTAATTCACCGGGAAACAAATTTATTTCCTTTAAAGAACCAAACAAGGAGATTGCCAGTGGGAGTGTAGATCTGATTCATCGAATCGATTATGTTCCGGTTAGCTCATTAGAGTACAAAAAAAACCTAATTAAATTAGCTGATCAGAAAAAGACAAAACCAGCTGCTAATGTTCCGGGTTACCAAAAGGCTTCTCTGATTAGAGAATACAACACCTATTATGATTCGTTTACCAACTTTGCTGTTACCAATGGAAACACCAATTATGCGGACGGGGTGAATGATTACGCGATTCTGCAAAATGATATGGTGGCGATCCTTACAACTCCGGCAATCCCAAATAGCAATAATGGTCATAAACTGAACCCGGATCATATCCAATTGCTGTGGGATAAAGTATCTATTGGTATGGATGATTTGTTGGATTACAAGACGCAGCGCCAGATTGCACCGCAAATTGATTACAGTAAAAGCTTCGGAAATTACTTTTTTGAGCTCTTTTTCCATATCCCGATGCGCATTGCAGATCATTTAAATGCTGCCGGAAAGTACCGTGAAGCAAATCAATGGTACAGTTATATTTATAATCCGACTGCGATCAAAGAGAAATTCGAACAACTGGTTTTTCCAAATGATGTCAATTGGCGTTTTGCTGCCTTTCGAAATATCGGAATTAAAAAGCTGAAAGAAATCTACAGTGATCCGAATGCCATTGAGATGTACCAGCGAAATCCGGGGAATCCACATGCAATTGCCCGTCTTCGAATTGGTGCATATCAAAAAAATGTGGTCATGAAATACCTGGATAATCTCATGGATTGGGGAGATTATCTGTTTGAACAATACACTCCTGAAAGTACGAGTGAAGCAAGGCATTTATATGATATCGTAAAAACGATTTTAGGTGATAAACCCGAAAAAACAGGACAATGCAAAGAAACACCTGCCTTGTCATACGAAGATATTAACGTAACGAAAAATTCGGAGTTCATTTACAATCTTTTTGGACCGGTAAATAAGGGTCCTCAGGGAAAAGTAGCTGCAACACCAAAAGCTACTAAGAAAGACCGGCCGACAGTCTTATCGTCCAAAGGAACACGAAACAGTACTCCGTTTACAAAAGTTCGTAGTTCAAAAGATGCGGTTAAAAACTCCTATGTACAAGATAAAAAACAGGGAAGACCCACAAAACCTCAAAATTATTTCGACATCGATTCTGATTTGATTTTCTGTTTTCCGCACAACAAAGATTTTATAGCTTATTGGGATCGGGTAAATGATCGCATCTATAAATTGAATAATTGCATGGATCTGAACGGTGTGAAAAAATTAATGCCGGCCTTTGCTCCTGAAATTGATCCGGCATTGCTTGCACGCATGGTGGCTGCAGGAATGTCCTTCGATGAAATAGCGGCAGCAATTGGCGGACAATTACCCAATCATCGTTTTGTTTACTTAATCGAAAAAGCCAAACAATTTTGCGGTGTCGTACAAAACTTCGGAGGTGCGCTGTTTAGTGCCATAGAAAAAAGAGATGTGGAAGAATTAACCCTACTTCGAACAAGGCATGAACAAAACATCCTGACTTTAACCACCAAAAATAAGAAGCGGCAAATTGATCTGGCTAAAACAAATTTTGAAAATTTAGTAAAAAGCAAGGCCAATATTGAGAATCGAAAAGCCCATTATGAAGGACTTATTGAAGAAGGACTTATTGAATGGGAAAATGTGGAACAAATTGCAAAATGGACTTCCGGATCAATTAGAACTGCAGAAGCAACATTGCAACTCATTCGTGGAATTACTGCACTTG
>CAMPIU010000172.1 GCA_946886545.1 uncultured Flavobacteriales bacterium
TGAGAATAAAGGCGATAAAACAAAAACCAGCCTGACACTTGTTTCAAGATGGGGTAAAAAAGAGTTTTATACCGATCTTGAATGGATTGCATTCCTAGATTTTTGTGAAGCACAAGCCAAAACGGAAAAACAGAACGGATACGCGGAAGTATGTTTCAGGATCGGAGAAAACCTGGATCTCAACGGCTTTCCCCACCAGGCTTTTGTTTACCTCATCAAAACGGAAGATCTTTTAAAGAACAAACCGGCAAAACAGGTCCCTTTTTTCCATGAATTTCACAACCGGATTGGAATGGTTTATTTCAGTTTTCAGAGCTATCCAATGGCTGAAAAACATTTTCAAATCCTGATCTATAGTTCAGCGCCTTATCAAATTGAGATTGGTGCATGTAATGCTATTGGGTTGATCTACAGAGAAAAAAATGACTCTATCAGTAAGCATTATTTCGAGCGGGCACTGAAACTTGCACGGAAGCACAATCGCATGGATTGGATCGGTGTACTTTCGGGGAATCTTGGAAATTATTACTACAACAGGAAGGAGTTTAAACGTGCACGCGAACTCGTTTGGACAGATTTTAAGATCAGCAGCGAAACAGGTCAATGGGAAAGTGCTATCAATGCACTTGCACTATTGGCAGAACTCGACGTTCGTGCGAATCAAATGGATAGTGCCGCAATGAAATTGAAGCAGACACAGGAGCTCATGAATGCACACTTCCATAATATGCAATGTGATCTCGTTTATTACAAAGCATTAACCATATTTGGTCAGGAAACGAATAATTACCGCATGGCCTATGAGAATCAGAAACTTTACCTCGCCTACCAGGACAGCATCAATCAACAACAGAATCTCGAAAACTTTCACAATGCTGAATTTCAAATCCAGTTTCAAAAAAAACAAGCCCAACTGAAACTACTGGATGCACAAAAAAAACGTGTGGAACAGCGGTTTCTCCTTCTGGCGGTTATCGGCTGCTTCGTCATTACGGGATTAATTATTATTCTGAGACAGATCGTTCTCAGAAGAAGAAAAGAAAAAGAAGTGTTGGTGCTCCAGAAATTGCGGGCAGAAGATGAACTTACAAACATTGAACAACAAATGCACCAAGTACTTTCGAACCTAAGCGAAAAAAACAAGCTTGTGGACGAACTACAGTCCGAAATCCAGCAATTCAATAACGATTCAGGGAACCAGCTTACCGCTGCAGAAAGGGAGGTTTTATTCGACCGGCTACAATCCTTCAAGCTACTCACAGAAGAGGATTGGGATGTATTCAGGAAACTCTTTGAGAAATTGAATCCCGGTTTTTTCGACAATTTTCAAAAGCTGGCGGACACTTTATCCAAAGCAGATTTGCGCTTAGCTGCTCTTATCCGGATGGACCTTTCTACCTCAGAAATAGCTCGTTTACTTGGAATCTCCGTCGATTCGGTGAAACGAACTGATTTACGACTTCGCAAAAAGTTATCGATCGAACAATCCAAAGAACTGAGTGCACTTATCAAATCAATCTAAACACCTTGACACTCTAGGACACGCAGCAATCGTCAACAGAAATCTGCCTTTACCTCTCTTATTTCCTAATTAATTTCTTCCCGAAACCTGTATTTTTAAGTTTTCCAAAAACAGGTGAAACCTGTATCAAACCATTGATTAATAAGGGTTTTACTGTTTTGTCGGGGTTTTGTCGGACTAAATAAGCAGGTTATTTTCAGTATATACCGTTGCTTTGCTGAAAACTACAATTTAGCTTATGAAATTACAAGTCGTCAACCTTGCATTGCTGGTTGCTTTTTTCGGATTTCCGGTATACGGGCAGGTAAGTTCAAATACTGTGGCACAATCTTCAGGGACTTTTACGAATATAACAGGAGGAACAGTTTTATGGTCCGGTACTTTTGACGACAACGTATCCAGCGCCATTACGATTCCATCCTTTACCTTTAATTGTGTTGCGCATACTCAGCTATTTGTATCTTCTAACGGCTTTATTTCATTTGGTTCTGCACCAGGCACAACTACTTATACCCCCATCAGCTCTTCAGATGGTTCAGGGATTATTTCCGCATTTGGTGCAGATTTGCAGGAATCAAACACAGGCACACCTGAGGTCCGTACCCAAGACGTAAGTGCTTCCAACGAATATGTTATTCAATGGAGAGATGTGCGACGATTCGGAATTAACAATGAGCGGATCACCTGCCAAGTAAGATTGAACTATTCAACCAATGTTATCCGCATCGTATATGGTGGCACTATCAATGCCAATGCAGCAACGACACCAGAAATACAAGTAGGTCTCCGCGGGTTGACCAATGCAGATTTCAATAACCGCACAACAACAAGTAACTGGAGTGCCACTACTGCCGGAGGAACAAATACTGCAAGCTGTAGATTTGCAGGAACTGTAAAACCAGCTTCAGGACAAACCTATACATTCACACCCGCTGTAATGTCCTATGTTTCCTGTACATCCGTTCAGTCTTCCACTAACGGAGCAGAGAAATGTAATGCAGCACAAGATATCCTTCGTGTAGAAGTTGTGACTTCAGGCTGTACCAGTCCACTGTCCATGACACAGATCGTATTTAATATGACCGGATCAACAATCCCGGGAACCAATACCAATGATGTTTCTCTCATTCATGTATACTATACCGGAAATTCCGGCACCTTTTCATCAAGTTCTCCATTTGATGGTGCCGGAACCACGGTTTCTTCGGGAGCAATAAGCGTAAACGGAAGCCAGGTATTGGCTTCCGGCACTAATTATTTCTGGATCGCTTATGATATCAATAATGCTGCTTCCACCATTGGAAATGTTATCGATGCCCAATGTACCGGTCTGACAGTAGGAAGCGTAAGAACTCCAACAGTTACGAATCCGGCCGGTTCAAGATCAATCATTGCCTGTGCCGGTTCACCGGGCGGTGTATCAACAGGATTGAGTGTTTGGTACAAATCAGATAATACGGCGAGTATCACCATGGGAACAGGCGTTGCATCCTGGAACAGTTCTGCCGGTTCTGCCGGGACATGGCCAGTAACACAAGGTACGGCAGGACAACAGCCAGGAGTTATTTCCGGTGCAACAAGTCCACGCTTGTTTAACTACAATCCGAGAATTGATTTCATAGCCGCATCCAATACTATGTTGGGAAATACTTCTACAGCCACCGACCTCATGACTTCGGCTGGAAGCTATTTTATTATCAGCGACAACAGCGTTGACGATTTCACAGGCATGACTTACACATCCAACCTGTCTGCTTACCGTCATCAGTTTAAGCCAGGCTTTCGTGCGCAATCATCCGATGCAAGTGTAAACGGTTGGACATTTGACTGGGTACCACCTACCGAATACGCTGGTACAAGTGCCTGTATGACTACCGTAACAGGCAGTGGGGCAACAATGACCGTAAGCAAAAACTCAGTAGCGCTGGCTGCTTCCAATTCCAATGACAATACCTATTCGCCAAGTATCAGCGCAGGTCTGTATTTGGGTCGTAACAATTCCGGAGGAGAAGATACGGACGCAAACATAGGGGAAGTAATCCTTTATTCGTCAACACCTTCTGCAGCCAACCTGAACAAAATAGAAAGCTACCTGGCAATCAAGTATGGACTTACCCGTGGGGGAAATACAGGTACTACCGCAAGCTATAACTACCTTTCATCCAATGCCACCGTTATTTGGAATAAAGTAAGCAATACAGGGTTTAATTTTGACATTGCAGGAATCGGGAGAGATGATGCTTCTGCGTTATTCCAGAAACAATCCATCAGTGTCAATAACAATGAACCTGTTACAATCGGACTCACTTCAATTGCAAACAGTAATGCACTTAATGCAAACACTTTCAACGCGGACCAATCATTCCTGGTATGGGGAAATAACGGTCTATTGAACCAGATTACAACCAACCCGGTATGCTTTTCAAATTTACCTGCAGGTATTTACGGACATATTGAACGAGTATGGAAAGGACAACTCACGAATTTTGCGCAAACTGTTACAGTAGGCTATGAAACAAGCATGCTCGTTGCATATACCCCGATTTCCAATTTGCGGTTATTAGTTGACAATGATGGAGCTGACTGGACAAATGCAACCATTTATTCAGGTGCTGTTATCAACGGAAGCAGAGTAGAATTTCCCGGAGTAACAATCAGTAGTGCAACACCATTCTTTACACTTGCTTCCATCACATCACTCACTCCTCTTCCTGTTGAAATAACGGAATTCAGAGCCGAACTGAATACATCCCGAACAGTAGATCTAACATGGATAACGGAATCTGAAATCAATTGTGATTATTTTACCATTGAAAAAAGTCAGAACGGATCTTCCTGGACTTTGCTGGGTGCAATGGATGGCGCCGGAACAACTACAGAAACAAATACCTATGAGCTGACCGATTTTTCTCCTTTTAACGGAGTTAATTATTACAGGCTGATACAAACAGATAATAACGGAGCGGTTAATTCTCTTGGAATCCGCTCCGTTAATCTGGACCAAGAAGATGATTTCGTAGCTTATCCCAATCCGGTAAACGGGGAACTTTACCTTTCATTTGACAAAAAAGGTACGCACGTTATTGAATTTTTTGATATA
Source organism: uncultured Flavobacteriales bacterium (assembly GCA_946886545.1). The sequence goes on from CAMPIU010000172.1 coordinate 4,623, forward strand.
ACAGGAAGAATGATACTTCACAAAGAAACAGGCCAGTTCTCAACCATTCAGATGAATGATTTTGCAAAAGGAGTTTATACGATCAGAACAGAGCGAGGTAAAGAGATCAGAATCATTGTTCAATAAATACGATCCGGAGAAAAGCGCTTTGAGAAATTAAATGCAGGGGAGACGAGGAAAATTAGCTACAACTTGGTATGTGCGTGAACACCACTTGCCCTCCGACTCTCCCCTCTTTTACCGGTTCTTTATAAAACAACTCTGTCTTTACCGGAATACGAGGGCTCAAAACCTCAACTTAGTCATTTCCAAACTTAGTAAATCGAAAACATGAAAGGTATTGAGATTGATTTCGAGTTCGAGAATACATTTCAAAGCTTCATTCGCCATTAAAGTGCCGATCACTCCCGGAACAACTCCCAAAACGCCATTATCAGAACAATTGGGAACGTCTTCCGCATTAGGTGGTTCCGGAAACAGATCTCTCAGGTTTTTACTTCCCTGGTGATTGAAAACTGCCAGTTGTCCCTGGAATCCAAGAATACTTCCGTAAACCAATGGTTTTCCAAGCTCTACACAAGTATCATTTACAATGTATCTCGTTAAGAAATTATCACAGCCATCAATAACCAAATCGAATTGAGAAAGGATAAATTCGGCATTATCTTCACTTAAAGCGCAATCGAAGATCTCAATAAGCGTATCCGGATTTTGGGCCAAAGCTCTTTCTTTTGCAAGATCCGCTTTCTTCCTACCTACATCCTGGGGTGTATACAAAACCTGCCGGTGCAAATTAGAATGTTCGATCACATCAAAATCCACAATACCGATCGTTCCAACACCACAAGCAGTCAGGTATTGAATTACCGGGCAACCCAAGCCACCCGCCCCGATCACAACAATTCGTGCATTTTTAAGTTTCACCTGGCCAATAAGCCCTACTTCATCCAGGATGGTTTGCTTGGTATAGCGTTTTGCTTCGTTTGGACTAAACATGTTTCAGATTTATTTGTTCAGATGCGTTCTTCTACCACCCTCCTTGATCCCCCCTCAAGGGAAGAAGTAAAGCTGCGGTCCCAATCTTTCCAAACGGCTTCGTAGCCCTGATCCCGGATTAATTTAGCGATTTCCTCCACAGAGCGTTCATCCGAGATTTCGAATTGTTCCAATGATTCGGGTTCCACCACATATCCTCCCGGATTAGTCTTAGAACCGGCACTCATCGTTGTAACTCCCAATGGAATCACATGGTTCCTGAAATGCTCAGACTCACGTGTAGATACAGATAATTCCACATCTTCATTAAACAAGCGGTAGGCGCAAATCAACTGAACCAGTTCCTGATCTCCCACAATCACATTGGGCTCAATTATTCCTTCAGCAGGACGCATTCTGGGAAAGGAAATGGAATATTTGGTCTGCCAGTATCTTTTTTGCAGATAATCCAAATGCAAGGCACAGAAAAACGAATCGGTTCTCCAATCTTCCAAACCAAGCAAAACACCTAATCCTATTTTGTGAATTCCTGCTTTACCACAGCGGTCCGGGGTATCCAAACGATACTCAAAATTCGACTTCTTCCCCTTCGGATGGTATGCTTTATAAACGTCCTGATGATAAGTTTCCTGGTAAACCAATACCGAATAAACCCCGGCTTCGTGTAAAACTCTGTATTCTTCCTCCTCCAAAGGCTGAACTTCAATGGAAATATTCGCAAATTCATTCCGGATCAGATCCATGACCCTTTTGAAATAAGGAACATGAACGGTGTGATTTGCCTCACCTGTCACCAATAAAATATGATTGAATCCGCGCTCTTTCAGATAAGCAACTTCCTGCAAGATCTCTTCATCCGTCAAAGTTTTTCTACGGATCTTATTATCGAAGCTAAATCCGCAATAAGTACAAATATTGTTGCATTCATTACTCAAATACATGGGAGTATAGAGCTGGATGGTCT
>CAMPIU010000173.1 GCA_946886545.1 uncultured Flavobacteriales bacterium
CCTTTAATTTTTTCTTCTATCATTATTCTATTGTAAGGTAATGCTTCAGTTTTTCATACAGTTCATCTGTCATCAAAACCGATTTTTTAATCTCGCGGAGTTCCTTATAGAATCCGTTTTGAGAGCGCAATTTTACGAGAGAATTTGCCAAATTCCAAGAAATATATGGATGATATGATAATTCCTTAATACTTGCGGTGTTGACATTGATTGTCCGAATGTTCTCCTCATCAATTTGAAGATGCTTTTCCCACACTGCAATTTTCTCTGGAGTTGCCTGCCAAACTTCACTCAGTTGGTTCAACGAATAAAACCCTCCGAAATTGTCCCTGGCTCGAATAATTTGTTTGGCGTCAAAGATTGTAATGTCCTGAGCTTGCAGCAGATCATCCAGACTCGCCCGGTTTATTGCTACCACAATTAATTTCTGCTCCAGTTTATACTCGGTTCGGCGATCGAAATTCTTGGCCCTTTCCGGATAATAAGTAGAATCTTTGATCAAATCGAATAATTCATCCGAAATAACAAATATCCGCTTTAGTTCTTCATTCGAGTAGATCTTCCCGGAAGTGAATTTCAGTACAATTGCACTTTGTTTTTCCGAAAGTCCCAAAGCCATCCAATCTTCCAAAGCATAATCGTTCGGATTAAACCTCGCCAAAGGTCGTGAATAGTGTTTTTTCTTTCGGTCTTTCCGATAATCAAAATAAGACTCCCGGTTCAACTTCTCCGTAACCTGTTTCTCGACGTTCGACCATTGTTCTATCCTGATCTCGGGTTTTGGCCTGAAATACTGAATCAAATCAGGTGCAACAAAAATGATCAGCAGCAAAATGGCAAATATAAAGATGCCTCGTTTAGTAGATTTTGAATAGTGGGTCATATTTTCTCTTAGTGGTAGTGAATTAAATCATTTTGGAGGAGCGGTATGGTTTCCTGAATATCCATCGGGTGATAATCCAGCAATTTTTCAGCTTTGGAAAGATCGAAACCGGTTCTTGGCGGCCTTTTCGCAGCCTGATTCAATGTTTTTGAGGAAATCGTTTCAATCTGCAAATTTGACAGCTTAAGTGCCTTTCCTACTTCCTGAACAATTTGATTGATAGGTCTTGACACAGGACCTGAAAGATGGAAAATACCTCTTTGATTTCTCTTCACGATTTCAACACAACCATAGGCTAAATCATCTGCCCAGGTTGGGGCGCGAAACTGATCATTTACCAGCTTCATTAATTCTCCTTTCGGCAAAGCTTCCAAAGCCCAAAGAATCATATTTGAACGAGACAAACCAAAACCGGTTCCATAAACTATGATCGTTCTGGCAATCGACCAGTTTTGATAATTATCCGGATCCTCAAGCAGTAATTTTTCTGCATCTACCTTTGATTGAGCATAGACACTCAACGGATTTACCTGATCTTCTTCTTTGTATGGTCCGTTCTCTCCATCAAATACAAAGTCGGTAGAAAGTAATTCAAAATGAGCCTGAATACTTTTTGCAGCATCATAAAGCACCTTGGAAGACACCACATTTACCTGGCGACATTCTTCCGGATGTTCTTCGCAATAATCCACATTAGTTAAAGCAGCAGTATGAATAATTGCCGTTGGCTTTTGATCGACCACCAATTGTTCAACCTCATCGGTTTGAAGTAAATCCAACCTGAAATAATTGCTTTCCGGGCATTCAGGGTTTCTGTTTGGACCTTTGGAAGTTGCTATAAAAGGTATGTTATGCTTCATACAGCGTTTGACAATTTTTTGTCCCAACAAACCATTTGAGCCGGTGATCAGTATTTTCATGAAGCTAAACTGTTATAATTCCCAGATAGATGCACGTTTTGGTCGTTTAAAACCAAAATAGTGTTTATGTTCTAAAATCCAGGCCATAATGAGATACGGAATTAAAGGAGAACCCAATCCAATGCAGGTTGCATAGATAAATCCCAGACGAACTTTATTCGTTTGGATTCCCAATTTGGTAGCCCACCAGGAGCATACTCCGAATGAGCGCATCTCAAAGAAAAAAGCTATTTTTTGTAAGGTTCTTTTCATCTTGTTTTCCTGTATCAAAATTACGCATTTTTTAAATTGAAAATGGACCATTGAGAATTGAAAAGTTACTCAATAGTCTAAACTCCTTTCAATTTTACATTTTCAATTTTCAATTCACGCTTTAAAACAGCATTCCCAATTACACATTTCAAACAGGCTTTTTTTGAACAAAACTCATTGGAAAGTTCAATCAAGCCCTGAGACTCTAAAGCATTCATTGGTTTAATTCCTATATTTTTCCAGTTAGTGATTCTTTCATTCTTTTCCGGCGGAAGTATTTCCAATATTTCGAAAGCTTTGTTTCGATAAGAATCATCACTCAAACGATAGGACAACCACCACAAAAAGGGAACAACACTGTTAATGATAATTGTATTGGCTGTACCGATACTCAATGTTGAAGCGTTCTTTTTCTCTTTCCCGAAATCAAAATGATCCAGCCAATACTCATGAGCCGGTTTCATTAGTTTACTTTGCAGCATCGCAAGCAACTCCTTTGCCGGCAAATACCAACTGTCCGAATCCCAATTCATTTCATGAACAAATGTGGCGAATTGTGCCAAACGCTGAGTTGGGAAACCTCCTGGCCTGCAGCCTTTAAATTTCCAGCTGTACGCATTCCTGGATTCCAGCTTAAGCCTGTAACGCTGAAAATCCCATTCCTTTTTTAATTCCTCATGATAGGCAATGGCCTTGTTTTCTTCCAAAAATCCACCAACCCCGAAAGTGATAGCCATTTTTTGTTTTTGATTGGCTTTAATGAACTTATCAAAGGGAATTCCAATTGCCAGTTCCTGGAAAGGAAGTTGATTGGTTTTCATTCCAAAGGCTTTCGAGATCGTATGAAACAACACTTCTTTAAAGGACATCTTCCGGGTCTGATACTGATTTTCAAGCTCCATCATTTTCCGGTCCATTCGCTGAAAGAGGGCCTGTTCAATTTGATTCAAGACGATTACCCCGGGAATCTCATTCAAAAAAGACTCACACAAAACTGTATTGCTTCCTTTATAATAAGTGTTGAACCAATTGAAATGATCCCAATCGATAAGTTGCTTGAGTTCCACTGTCGGAAGGGGAATTCCTTCTACAAAAATCAATTGGTCGTGCTCGTAAACAACATGAAGAATCACATTGGAATAGGCTTTGTCGAATTGGTGACCATGCAAATTCCAATCGGAAGATTTGACATGCATTTCGATGTTTCCGGAATGGGTGATCTGATCCAGAACAATTTTTCCGTTGAAAAAATCAGGACCCGAATCCAGGTTGTGAATTCCAACATGGAGGATTTCAACTTTTCTCCCGTCAATGGTGAATAGGTTGGTCAATGGAAGCCGCTTGTTCTTCCATAGAAAATGCAGGTAATCTTCGTTCATATTTCATCATTTTCCTATTTAATTTAAGAAAAAAGACGAGTTAAAACAAGAGCTAAATCAAGAAAATGAAAAATTGAAAGCGAGTTATTTGTATTCCGGAAATAAACTTACCAGTCCGGTTTCACTTGCTTCACAAACTCCGCGTTCTGTGATCAAGGCCGTAACCAAACGGGCCGGAGTAACATCAAATCCGTAGTTGCTTGCCTGGGTAGTTTCCGGACAGATCAAGACCTCATCCAGCTGACCCGAAATTTTGCTCTTCCCGACAACATAACGGACTTCGTTTTGGTCTCGCTGTTCGATCGGGATTTCTTTCAATCCATCGCGAATGGTCATATCCAATGTGGTTGAAGGAAGTGCTACATAAAATGGAATTTGGTTATCATGGGCGGCCAATGCTTTCAGGTAGGTCCCGATCTTATTGGCTACGTCTCCGTTTCTTGTTGTTCTATCCGTTCCAACGATACACATATCTACCATTCCGTGCTGCATCAAATGCCCGCCCTGATTATCTACAACTAAAGTATGATGAACATCGTGTCTTGTCAATTCATAGCAGGTGAGGTTTGCACCCTGTAAGCGTGGACGGGTTTCGTCCACCCAAACATGTACTTTAATACCTTTCTGAACAGCTTGGTAAATCGGTGAAGTAATCGTTCCCCACTCGATACAACCCAGCATTCCTGCATTGCAGTGTGTCAGGATATGAACTGTTTCTCCATTTTTTTTCTTCGAAATAGCTTCGATCAGTGGTAAACCGTGAACACCAATCATTCTGCATGTTTCCACGTCGTCTTCTACGATTTGTGCAGCTTCTTCCCAGGCAGTTTGCACCAAATCAGTAGCATTTTCCAATTTTGCTTTCATCCGATCAAGCGCCCAGAACAAATTCACTGCCGTTGGACGCGAAAGACGCAAATCCGCAAACGCTTCATTCAAATCCGCACCTTCTCTTGCTGCCAGGTAAATCCCATAAGCCGCTGTTGCACCAATCAACGGAGCACCACGAACAACCATGTCTTTGATTGCACGTTCTGCATCTTTGTAAGAGATCAACTTTTCAACTACCCATTCGTGTGGTAATTTACGTTGATCAATCACTTCTACGTACTTGTCTTCGGTTGTCCAAATGGTTCTGAATGCGCTCATATTTCAATTTTCTGGTGCAAAATTAATTTATTTCGAAGATTCTTATTCGAAAATGATTTCGTCGAAAGAGCTTACCGCTTTACTCCAGGAAGGTGTCAGACCTTCTCTTGCCAGTTGAATGGTCTGAAAACCGTTTGAATCCGCAGCTTCCAACTCTTCAATGATATCGCTAAGAAAAAGAATTTCCGACGGTTCCAAATGAAGTGCTTTTGCAATTTTAGCATACGTTTCCGCATCCCTTTTGCCACCTGTATTGGTGTCGAAATAAGAAGAGAAAAATGGAGTTAGGTCTCCGGAAATACTGTAACCGAAAATTAACTTTTGTGCAGGAACTGAACCGGAGGAAAATACACCCAGCTCAATCCCTTGTTCTTTCCATTTCTTCAAATTGGCTGCGACTTCCGGATAAACATGCCCTTTCAGCACACCATCCCGATAGCCTTTCTCCCAAAGAACTCCCTGCAAGGTTTTAAGCGGAGTAATTTTACGATCTTCCACACTCCATTCATACAATTTGTCAATGATCTCCTGCTCGGTAGAAATTGTTTCTCCATCTTCGGATTCTGCCAATTTGATCGTGTGTTCGAAAGCTTCCTTCACGACCGGATTATCCGTCATTTCAGCTAAATCAAGAATATTATTCCGAAAATAGGGAAATAATTTTTCAGCAACAAAGGATATCGAAGAAGTAGTTCCTTCGATATCAGTTAGAATGAATCTGGGCTTTTTCAATATCATGTTTCAAAATTACAAAGTAAAAACAAGGAAAATAGTTAGTGTGAAAATTATTCGATCTCCTCCTGATATGCTACTATTGGAAGAGCCACCGATTTGAATTTCACATCAATATACGACCAAATAAAGGTGCAGATAAACATCCATACCAGGCAGATGTATCCGAATGTGTTAAAGTCGTTAACGACACCGTCAATAATAATTGCCAATGTGGATCCTATTAAGTAAGCATTGACTTTAAGTTTTGTATTTTTAGCCATTGGCAAAAAAATATTCCAATCCCTTACTTTATAGATATTTAATTTTTTCAATTCTCTTCTAAATCCAAGAAATTCAAAGACTAAAATAATTCCGGATATTAAAACGACATTAGTCCATTGCCCATCCCACTTTTCCACAAACTGCTCGAAATCCTCGACTTTTAAAACCTTATAGAAAAAAGCAGCGATAATAGCTCCTGAAATAACCATCGACATGGCAAGTGCAAATGTAAATAAGAACGCATTGGCGACAAAAACAAAAATCTGCCAAATAATCACCATGGGTTGAGCCAGATCCTCGTGCTTCAGCGTTCCTTTTATCGAAGCAAGCACCGTGTTTTTATAGGTCAGCTCACACAACGACAAATAGTGATTGAAGAACAAGCTAAAGAATGAAACATTCAAAAATAAAATGGTTTGACCGATATCCCATGACCAGAAAAAATACCCGATCAGGGTGACAATAATCCAAATACCATTGATGAAAAGGGAATAATAATCCTTTAGTAGCCTCATTTATTTTCTACTCGAAAATTGGCAAAATCAAGTTCGATTTTTGAACCGGTGTACTCAGGAATCCAACCGCTCATATCAATAAAAATGCGGATCGCTTTCACGAAGGGATTCGTTTCACCTGCATCAAACCAGTGTTTCGTCCCTGCAGGAACCGAAATTAAATCTCCCTGTTCACAAAGCAAATTGAAAACCGGTTCTGTTTCCAGGTTAAACCAAAACAATCCTTTTCCGTCCACAAAAAAGCGGATCTCATCTTCGGAGTGCGTATGCTCAGCTAAAAATTTTGCCCGAATAGCCTCGTAATTCTCTGTCAGTTTATTGATTGTGATCACATCGGCCGTTTGGTAACCACCGGCTTCCATAAACGGAGTCAAGCTTGATTCATAGGCTTTCAGAATCTCTTCCTGGCCGGCACTATCTTCAAATACAATATCTGCCTGCCATTGATCAAAAAAGATCCCGCGAGCATTCATAAACTCACGAATTT
>CAMPIU010000174.1 GCA_946886545.1 uncultured Flavobacteriales bacterium
ATGTGGTAGTGGTTTTATTCCATGATCACGGAAGCCGTTATGTTGGAAAGATCTTCAACGATGATTGGATGCGTGAACGCGGATTCCTGGAAGAGGAATTTAAAACTGCAGAAGATGTAATTGCACGTCATGCTGATCTTCCATTGGTAACTTTATATTCGGAAGAGTTGGTTTCACATGCTATTATGAAGATGCGCAAATACAACATTTCTCAAATTCCGGTTTTAAGAGACGGAGAATTGGTTGGTTCGTTAAATGATTCCCAGGTTTACCAGTTATTGGTTGATAATCCGGCGTTGAGAGACACTCCGATCTCAAAGATCATGCAAAAGCCTTTCCCGGTTGTTCTCGGAACAACTAAGTTGGAAGAGGTGGCAAAACTGATCAATGAGCAAACACCGGCAGTGATTGTGGAGCGTTCAAACGGAGATAAGCAGATTTTGACACGTCAAGATGTGATTGCTTCTTTGGCTTAAATTTCCCGCAGTAAAAATAATATACCTGGCAGCTATCGTCCGGGGCTTATTTTTAAATGCAAAGAAGAAAAAGCAAAGCTTTTGAAGACGAAGTATAGTCTGAAATGACGTTATACGAGGAACAAAGAGCGCAAAGTGTATGAATAAAAAGATATACATAGATCAAATGCAGCGAACGGTGGAGATAAATTCCACCGTTTCGCGTATTGTCTCATTGGTGCCTTCTCAAACGGAGTTACTGGTTGATTTGGGCTTGCGGGATAAGCTGGTTGGAATCACCAAGTTCTGCGTGCATCCTCCGGAACTGCGAAAACAGGTTCAATTGATCGGAGGGACAAAAAACGTCAAAGTAAAACTGCTTGAATCACTGAACCCGGATTTGATTGTCGGGAACAAGGAAGAAAACAACCAAGCTGATATTGAGGCCCTGGAACAAAAACTCCCGACATGGATGAGTGATATCTTCAACCTGGATAATGCATTGGAAATGATCCGTCAGGTAGGAGACATTACCGGAACGCAGGAAAAAGCCTCTGAAATTGTTTCGAAAATCAAAACAAACTTTGCCGGATTAGATGGATTAAAGCAACAGGGAAAAAGTGTTTTGTATCTCATCTGGAGAAAACCCTACCTTGCCGCAGGCACGAATACCTTTATTGATTCTATGTTGACAACTTTAGGGTTCCAAAACGCCATGAAGCAGAACCGATATCCAGAAGTTGAATTAAAGGAATTAAATCCCGATTTTATTTTCCTGAGTTCGGAACCATATCCTTTCAAAGAAAAACACATAGAAGAATTGGAAAATCTCTTTCCCGGAAGCCAGGTGCTTTTGGTTGACGGGGAATACTTTTCCTGGTATGGTTCCCGTCTCATTGAAGCTCCGTTTTATTTTAGGAAATTGTTAAATACAATTCAAGCCGGAAAATGATAAGCTGGAAGTATTAACTTTATATGAGCATATCTATTTTACCATGAAAAGAGCACTTCTTACCTTTCTTTTATTCGCTGTTGTGTGCCTGGTGTCGCTTTCGTTCAAAGCACCAAGTTATCACACTTTAACCGTTAAAGTGACGGGAATCCGCAACGCTTCGGGCAGACTCCAAATCCAGATCTACCGGAATGCGGAGAATTTTAAAAAAGAACTTCCCTGGAAAGTAAAGCAGTTTGATAAAGACGCAGTGAAAAATAATTCATTGACCTGTACGTTTACCGGAATTGAAGAAGGAGAGTACGGTGTTGCTCTTTTGGATGACGAGAATGCAAATAAGGAAATGGATTACACTCTATTTGTTCCGGATGAAGGTTTTGGTTTTTCTGATTACTATCATACGGCCTGGAGCAAACCGAACTTTGAAAGCTTTAAATTTCCGCTGAAAAGTGACAAAACTGTTACGGTGAAGGTTCGGTACGTCTGATTACTCTTCGAAAAGAGGCATCCCGCTGATCATTTTGGTTATTTCGTGAAGCGGAAGCTTGTCTTTCTTGAAATTGATCTGTCCGCTGATCGCATAACGATCTCCTTTTTTTGCCTTGATCTCAATATTGATCGACTCAGAACTATTCAGAAAATCATTGAAGGCTTTAACAGGTCCCATATTTTCAATGACAGCTGTAACAAACGTACTTCCGTATATTTTGGTCGATTTTTCCAGATGTCCTTTCATAAAAAACACCTCGTTACCCGAATAAGGAATAACAGCATTGGGATCAACCCCGATGAAATAAACATTTGCGGAAAGTTGTTTCAAATGGAAAACCGTATTCCCGAAACTCAAAGTCAGGTTTGGTCTGCGAACGGATTGAGGAAATGCTTTCCATAAATCGTTTACGTCACAAGCATCTTTTGTTTGTATAATGAGGTTCATTACAGGTGTCGGCAAAAAGCCAATGATGTTCGGGAGACTGTCCTTCGGATCTTCCAAGTAAGTTCCCTTGAAATCGATCGCATAGGCTTCGATATCCCTGAAATGAGGAAGTCCTTCCGGTAAAAAGCTCAATAAAGTATCAGGCAGGGCATCCGGAATAAATCTCGAATAAACATACACTCCTTTTGGCTTCAGACCGAATTTTAAATTCGGGTATAATTTTTTCGGATAAGTAATTTCTCCTTCCAGGTTGATTGATTTCTCCTGGTGCTGAACGGATAGGTTCATAGAAGTAAAACCGCTTTTGGCAGGGAGCTTTCTTAAGTTTAATGCGATAAATTCATTCTTCTCAGGAGCCGCTTTTTTTAATTCTTTAAATGGGGTACTTAAAATATTCCGGGCAGTCATTTCCAGTTCTTCCCGGCTTGCTTTTTTTCCTTTGATCTGTTGAATAAACAGTCCGCAGTTACCTTTGGCAGCACCGGCCTGATTGGATTTACAGTAATCTGAAATATGATTACGAAAAGCATTCGCATCCTTTGTTTGTACTGCGATTAATAAAAAATTTTTATTGTTTCGTTCGATACTGTAAAGAACAATGTCTTCTTGCGGATCGATGCGAAGTGACTTCTTATTTGATTCGGTATTGATGTTTTTTTCCATCAATTCACGAACCCTTTGAATGAATGCATCATCCTTTTCTGCAAATAAAGTATTGTAAATCTCTTTTTTCACGAATGATTCTGCATCCAGACGCAAAACCCATTTGGCATCATCAGGAATGGGAACCATCGGGTTATTTTGGTTTGTTGAGAGAATATTCAGACAAATAAAAATGAATAAACTGGATGCTGTGAGTAGCACTACAAGGAAGGCTGCATAAAAGCGTTTTTTTATTTGCATGTCATAAAGGTAATTTTTTATTGAAATTGTAACTTTGTTTCATGGGAAAATTCTTTTTCTGGTTACTCAAGCTGTTCGGTTGGAGAATAGATGACCACGTTCCGAATGGAGTAAAGAAAGCAGTTGTGGTGATGGGGCCGCATACATCCAATTGGGATTTCGTTATTGGAAAAATAGCATTTGCGCACTATAAGGTGAATGCTAAATTCTTGATTAAGAAGGATTTGTTCTTTTTTCCGCTCGGTTATATACTGAAAGCAATGGGAGGTGTGCCGGTTGATCGCAAGAAGAACAACAATATCACAGATCAGGCAGTAAAGTATTTCAATGAGCATGAAAAATGCTTCATGGTGTTTACGCCTGAGGGAACGAGAGGATATCAGCCGAAATGGAAAAAAGGTTTTTATTATATTGCGGAGCAGGCACATGTTCCCATTTATATAGGTTATATCGATTACAAACGGAAGATCGGTGGATTTCATTCACTTTTTGAACCAAGTGGTGATGTAGATGCGGATATTAAATATTTAAAGACTATTTTATCTGAATATACAGGTAAAGTTCCTGAAAACGGTATTCGCAAGCCGGATTGATTATGACAGAATTCTTAAGAACAGTAAACGTTACACGTTATATTTCTCCTTTGCGTGAAGGGGGATCTTTACCTGCTTTGGTAGATGCAGACGACGATTTTAAGTACGTATTGAAATTCAGAGGTGCCGGACATGGAGTCAAAGCACTGATCTCAGAATTCCTGGGCGGAGAAATTGCACGAATCCTAGGGTTTAAAGTTCCGGAACAAGTTTTCGTAAATCTGGATGAAGATTTCGGACGCTCGGAAGCAGATGAGGAAATACAGGATTTACTCAGAGCCAGCCATGGTTTGAATTTGGGACTGCATTTTCTTTCAGGGGCAATTACTTTTGATCCGGTAGTAACGAAAGTAGACGAAGAAACTGCTTCACGAATTGTGTGGCTTGATGCTTTTATCACGAATATTGACAGAACCTTTCGCAATACAAATATGCTGATCTGGAAGAAAGAATTGTGGTTGATCGATCATGGTGCTTCGTTCTATTTTCATCATACCTGGGAAAATTGGAAAAAAACAGCAAGTAGTAATTTTATTTATGTAAAAGACCATGTACTTTTACCGCAGGCATCCAAAATGGATGAAGCGGATCAATTTGCTCATTCAAAATTAACCGAAGAAAAGATCCATTTGCTGGTAGATGCTCTTCCCGAATCCTGGTTGATATGGGAAGACCTGGAAGCAACACCGGATGAAATAAGAAGTGTGTACAAACAATTTTTGACAATACGTTTGAACCATTCGATCAATTTTGTAAACGAAGCTAAAAATGCCCGAGATGTTCTTATATGAATACGCAGTAATTCGTCTGGTTCCTCAAGTTGAACGGGAAGAATTTATCAATGTGGGTATTATTATCTTCTCCAAGAAAGAAAAATTCATCCGTGCAAAGATCGTGCTTCCGGAGGAGCGTTTGAAATCCTTTAAATGCGAATTGGACCTGGACCAGGTAAAAGCAAACCTGAGAGCTTTTGAACTGATCAGTTCAGGATCAAAAGAGGGCGGACCGATTGCCTGTGAAGAATTACCCGAACGTTTTCGCTGGCTGACAGCCGTAAGGAGTTCAATTATTCAGACTTCGCGGCCTCATCCTGGGAAAACCAATGATTTGGAAAAGGAGGTGGAACGGTTGTTTGTGGAATACGTAGGATAAAAGTCATTTCGCCTCCCGTTGAATGGATTACATATGATAAAATGAGGCGATGGGAAAATAGAATACATTCATTCAGATAAACAAACAATTAGCTAACTAGAAATTTAAGTTTACAATTCTCAAAAGTATGCGATCAGAAAAAAAAGAACACGTTTCAAAAAGGTTACATGCTCGAAACAGGAACCGGGACAGGTACGATCTGGATGCGCTTTTGATTTTTAATCCCGAATTGAAAGGGTATATGAAACCCAACCATTTTGGGGAAAATTCTATCGATTTTTCAAGTCCAACGGCGGTGAAGTTATTGAATAAATCCTTACTCAACCATTATTATGGAATAGCGAATTGGGATTTCCCGGACGAGAATTTATGTCCACCAATACCCGGGCGAGCGGATTACCTTCATTATATAGCTGATTTATTGGCAGAAAACAATTTTGGTGTCATTCCAATGGGAGAAACCATCATCTGTTTGGATATTGGAGTTGGCGCAAGTTGTATTTATCCAATTATCGGGGTTACAGAATTTGGCTGGAAATTTATCGGGAGCGATATTGATCCAAAATCAATTGCATCAGCTCAGGATATTGTTGATGCGAACGAATCACTTAAAAACAAGATTACTTTTAGGCTGCAAAAAGATCCAAGGGCTGTTTTTCGGGGAATTATTGGTGATTCTGAGAAAATTGAATTAAGCTTTTGTAATCCTCCGTTTCATGCTTCGCCGGAAGTTGCTGAAGAGGGAACCCGCAGAAAAATCAAGAATTTATCAGGGAAAACAGCAAAAACGCCTGAACTCAATTTTGCAGGGAATGGAAATGAATTAGTTTGTGATGGGGGTGAATTCCAATTCATTCAGAATATGATTTCGGATAGTAAAATCGTTGCGAAAAACTGTTATTGGTTTTCGACCCTGGTATCAAAATCATCTAATCTGAAAGGAATTTATAAATCATTAGAAAAAAATGGTGCAATTCAGGTCAAAACGCTTCCAATGGGAACAGGAAATAAAACAAGCCGTATTGTTTCTTGGACATTCCTTTCCAAAACGGAACAAAAAGAATGGCGTGAAACGAGATGGAAAAAACAAAGGTAGCGCCTTTGCTCTTTTTAGATTCTTCCGAAGAATTCGCTTATTTAATGTGGTTTAATTAAAGTGGCGGACGTATCCCGATAGCTATCGGGATGCGGAATTACGTCCAACTAGGGCCGGTGAAAGATTATTTTTTAAACGAATCTGTTTTCTTATCATACCCATATGGACAATGTCTGCAGCCGCTTTTACAGCAATGACCTCGTTTTAAATGATACTTTTCAGTAAAAACAATATAACCTTCAGGGGTATAATAAAAGTCTTCCGGATCTAAACCATTATTTTTGGGAAGTGGACGAAAATCATCATTCATAACACAAAATTACGCATTTCATGGAGCTATTCGATACGTCAAAGTCCATTTTACAGGAAATCAAACTGGAATCCCGGTACAGGAATGTGCGTTTACTTGTCAAACGGGACGATCTGATCCACCCGGAAGTTTCGGGAAATAAATGGCGGAAGTTGAAGTACAATATTGAATTGG
>CAMPIU010000175.1 GCA_946886545.1 uncultured Flavobacteriales bacterium
CATAAGGGAAATTCACTTCGGTATTTTCCGTTTCAAATTTGTTTGAATGCTCCTTTTGATGGTCTCCGGTTGGTTTTCCTAAAATAAAGGTTGGGAAATCCTGGAAATCAGGTTTCATTTTTTCCCATCTAAATTCAAAAAGTCCGAATTGGGTCGCCACAAAGACTTTATTGTCAAGAACCACAAAATCTCTGAGAAACAAGTCATTCATCCCTGAGAGTTCTTGTAAACGCTCCAAATCACCGTTCAGATTTTTCGTTCTATAGAGAGTCTTATCCGACAGTATGTAAAAAATATCCCCGTAAATCTTCAACTTAGACACTAAAATATTTGCCTCATTCTCTCTGAAATTCAATTCGTTGGTGACTTTTCCTTTCTTTATCGTAAAAATCTTATTCGTTGAATTCAAAACGTACCATTTCCCCTTATGAAACAAAATTTCCGAAGCATCTATTGATTCATTAAAATAGCGAATCGCATGGTATTCCAGTGTCTTTAAATCCAAACTAAAAAGTCCCTCCGTACTCGAGAAAACCACTTCACTGGAGTCCGACTTGACAAAATGCTTAATCGGATTAGCAAAAACGTTTTTTCTCAACTCAGGATTATTGAGTTTTTGCCTGATTTGCTTATTGGATTTTGCTTCGATCTGAAACAAGCCCTTCGACGAAACTATCAGAAAATTCTCATAGCTCAACGGAATTATATCTGTTACAAACTCATCCAAAAGCATCATCGGAACGGGAATTCTTCCTAATTCAGGACCGTCTTTTCGTTTTACTTCGGTTCTGATAAATGCAGTTCTCACTTTCTTTCCAAAACGATTTAAAATGTGTGTTTCCCCCGAAGTGGTTTGTGCAATTATTTCGTCGTTCAAATTAACTAACTCCCTGAATTCCGTTGAATTCAACAGCTTGTATGAACCTGCCGGAATACAATACAAACCCTTTGACTTAGTTCCCAGCCAAATATTTCCGTTCCGGTCCTGGAAAACAGCTGTCACGTGTAAACCAACTATGATGGATTTAACTCGCATATCTCCTACTTTCAATACAATCATTCCTGTCTCGGAAAGGAGGTACATTTTTTCGTCAATCCGCACTACCTTCTGAATGGAATGATTAAAAGCCCCAATGAGTTTATTTAAGTTTTTGAATCGTTTATTGGAATATTGAAGTGAAATATTCGAATTGGGCTTCGCAGGGAAAATGACCAGGTTGTTCTTTTCTCCCATCAGCCACCTCCCCGTCATTCCGGGCAGTGTTCTAGAAGTCTGATCATCAATATCAACCAATTCATTTCCAGACATTAAAGCGAAGCTTCCTTTGTCATTTTCACAGTAATCAATCAGTTCCGATTTTCCTTTTTCATAAAATGGAACTTCTGTTTTAGAAAGCAATGCAAACGGATTCACTTTAAACACATAGATCACGTCCGGACAAAGAATTTGCAGGTTACCTGCCTTACTCTTTTCCATGCGGAGAATCTGACTTTTAAGATTAGGTAAAGTAATCAAAACAACTTTACCCTCTTTTATTTCAAATAATTGCCCGGTTTTAGTCAGTCCAAGAAATTTATTCTTCAATCTCAGGAGCTGAATAATGTCTTTGGAGTAAAGTTTGGATGAATTAATTTGCTTTGACTGAAATCCGTTGAAACTGAAAACTCCTTTATCAGTCCCTAAGATCAGCCGCCCGAATGCATCCTGTTCTATCGCCGTGATGTGGTGGTCCTTTAAAGAAGTTTCTACCGGATAATAGTAGGATTTCGTTTGAGCAAAAATAAGCGACGTAAAGAGCAGAAAGATGGGTACTAATTTCATTTTTTTGACTTTTGCATTTCCATTTCAAACCATTGCCATAAATTGTCTTTGGGTACTGGTGCTATTACTTTTACCGGCTCCTTAGATGTCGGATGTTCAAATTCCAATTCTCTTGAATGTAAATAGATAGAACCATCCGGATTGGAGCGTTTGGCACCGTATTTCAAATCACCTTTAATGATACAGCCGATTGCGGACAATTGTGCCCGAATCTGGTGATGCCTTCCGGTTTCCAATTCCACTTCCAATAAGGTGTAATTATCAGAACTCAATAGTAAGCGGTACTTCAATCTTGCTTCTTTTGAATTTTTGCGTGCTTCGCTGAATGCGTATGTCTTGTTTTGCTTTTCGTTCCGTTCCAGATGATGAATCAGCGATCCCGATTTTTCTTTCGGTGCCTTTTCTACTACTGCCCAATAGATCTTTCGCGGATGTTTTTCTGCAAAAAGCTTATTCATTCGGGTTAAAGCCTTACTGGTACGGGCAAAGACAATTCCTCCGGAAACAGGTCTGTCCAAACGATGGATCAAGCCGCAAAAGACGTTTCCGGGTTTCTCAAATTTATGACGGATGTATTCGCGTACCTTTTCAACTAAGGGAAAATCACCCGAAATATCTCCCTGCACGTTTTCACCTGCATGTTTATTGACCACAATCAAGTGATTATCTTCATACAGAACATCTTCCGGACGGATTTGTTCCATATATCAGTATTGTTCGTTTTGATTCGGGAAATCTCCGCTTCTGACGTCTTTGATATAGTTTTGAAATGCTTCCAGCATGATATCGTACAAGTTTGCATATTTGCGCAGGAAGCGCGGAGAAAATTCATTGTTGATTCCAAGCATATCATGGACAACCAAAACTTGTCCGTCTACTCCGTTTCCTGCCCCGATTCCAATGATCGGTATAGAAACTGATTTTGCTACTTGCTCTGCCAAAGCTGCGGGAATTTTCTCCAAAACGATGGCAAAACAACCTGCTTCTTCCAAAGCTTTCGCATCTTCCATCAAGCGCTGTGCTTCTGCTTCTTCTTTTGCACGAACAACGTAGGTCCCGAATTTGTATATGGATTGCGGAGTTAAACCCAAATGTCCCATGACCGGAATTCCGGCTGTCAGGATTCGCTTGATTGATTCAATGATTTCAATTCCACCTTCCAGTTTCACACCATGTCCACCCGATTCTTTCATAATTCGAATAGCGTTCGACAAGGCTTCTTTGGAATTTCCCTGGTAGGAACCAAAGGGCATATCCACAACGACCAATGCTCTTTCAACAGCACGAACGACGGACCCGGCATGATAAATCATTTGATCCAAAGTAATCGGAAGTGTGGTTTCATGTCCGGCCATGACATTTGAAGCGGAATCGCCTACTAAAATGATATCAATTCCGGCAGAATCGATGATTCTTGCCATGGAAAAATCATAACCGGTAAGCATGGAGATTTTCGCTCCCGAATTTTTCATTTCTTGTAAAACGTTCGTTGTAACGCGTTTTACATTTTTGTGCACAGACATGAGCTTTTATTTTATCCAACAAATTTACGAATTCCGTCCCGATAATTATCGGGATACTAATGCCGAATGATTGGAACCAATATAATCATGTAGGGACGAAAAATTTTTCGCCTCTACATGATATCAAAATTAATTCTTAATTACTCAAACCATACATCGTGAATGATTTTCTTCCCTGCGGTTTGATTCACTCGTTCAATAATGATTTGCTTTCCATGAGCCAATTCGTCACGCATTACGGAGGAATTTAATCTGATAATCAAAACTCCCATTCGAATTTGAAGATTTGTAGTACGGGTTGCAACGGCTTTCCCCATCATCTCTTCCCATTTGCTCAAAACTTCCATTTCGGTCATTTTTCCCTGCAATTGGTAAGCACTCATGAGTTTATCCACCAATTCTTTCATCGGCTGTGCATTCCCTGATCTTTTTCGTTCGTCCCATTCACTCATACCAATTCGGAATTAAAGCTGATAATATTCGGTTTCACTTGTATGGATTCAAAAATAGCTGAAACCCTTCTTTCGTCTGTATCTGTAACCAAAACCTGACCGAAAGTGTTTTTTGAAACCAATTCCATTAACTGTGCTACCCGCAAGTTATCCAATTTATCAAAGATATCATCTAACAATAAGATCGGAGTTTGTTTCAGACGTTCTTTCAGCCAGTCAAATTGTGCCAGGCGCAGCGCAATTAAGAAGCTCTTTTGCTGACCTTGAGAACCAAAACGTTTGATAGGCAAACCTTCAAGCAGAAAAGTAATATCGTCCTTATGAATTCCCACCGAAGTGTAATGCACACGCATATCTTTCGGATAAGCCTGTTGAATCAGGGTTCTGAAATCAGTTTCGGAAAGTTTGGATTCGTAATTCAGGGAAACAGCTTCCTGTTCCTGTGAGATCCATTTGTAATAATGCTGAAACAGGGGAATAAAAGCTTCAATGAATGAAATCCGTTTGTTGTAGATTGCCGTTCCGTAACGGATCAATTGCTCATCCCAAATTTCAATCGATTCACGCTCAAAGAATCCGTTTTCGAATTGCAGTTTCAATAAGGCATTTCGCTGATCCAATACTTTGTTGTAGCGCTGCAGATCACTCAAGTATTCATGGTCGAATTGCGAAATGATGCCATCCATCCAGCGTCTTCGTACTTCACTTCCCTCGGAGATCAGATCGGTATCGTAAGGAGAAATCATCACCACAGGAAAATTCCCGATGTGATCCGCCAGCCGGTCGTATTCTTTTTTATTTTTCTTAAAAACTTTTTTTGAACCTGCTTTCACACCACAATACAGGTTGAAGGGCTGCTCATCTTTCATCCAGCACCCCTGTATAACGAAAAACTGTTCGTTGAAGCGGATATTTTGCCGATCAGTCGGATTTAAATACGAACGACACATACTCAGGTAGTGAACAGCATCGAGCACATTGGTTTTTCCCGACCCGTTTTTCCCAACAATGCAATTAACACCAGCTTCAAACTGAAATTCAGCTTCACTGTGATTGCGAAAATTGACTAATGAAAGGGATTCGACGAACATGATACAAAATTACGAATTACGAATGTCGAATTACGAATTGATGAGTTAAAATTATCAAGTACTTTTAAGGTATGTTTAAATTGTTACTTTTCATTTGTTTTGTAGGTTTGTCGGTAATTGCTTCTGCTCAGGTTGAGAGCAGTTCTGAGTTATACAAAACGATTCTTTCCAAAGACAGTTTGCTTTTTAATATTGGTTTCAACACCTGCGATATTGCTCAATTTGATTCGCTGTTAAGTGAAGATTTTGAATTCTTCCACGACACAGACAGTATTTCAAACCGAAAAGAATTTTTGAATGGGATCCGGAATGGTTTGTGCAAATCACCTGATACTTATCAATCGCGAAGAGAATTGATTCCGGGAAGCACCGAAATCTTTCCTTTATACAAAAAGGGCAAATTGTACGGAGCAATTCAACATGGAGAACACCGATTTTATGAAAATATGAAAGGAAAACCTGAACGATTCGCAAGTACAGCCCGGTTCACTCATGTTTGGCTCCTGGAAAACGGGGTTTGGAAATTGAATAAGAGTTTAAGTTATGACCACCAGAAATAATAACGAATTATCAGATTATCCACAACTGATCGAAAAGAGTATCTTGATTCAAGCCGGTACTTTAGAGGTATGGAAACATCTCATTTCTCCCGATTTGATGAAGCAATGGATGGGTGATCCGGAAATGAATATTGAGATCATCAGCGATTGGAAAGTTGGCAGCGGATTTACTATCAAAGGTTTTCATCATGAGCACTTTGAGAACAAAGGAACAATCCTGCAAGTGGAACCGGAAACCATTTTTCAGTACAATTTTCTAAGTTCACTGTCGAATTTGGCGGATGAACCGAATAATTATACGATCATTACCTTCACTTTAACTCCGAAAGGGGAACAAATAGAATTAACAGTAGAAGCAGCAAACTTTCCAACGGAAACCATTTACAAGCATTTGGAGTTTTACTGGAATGGAACAATAGAAATTATAAAATTAAAAATTGAGTTCCGATAGCTATCGGAATGAAAAGTTGATTAACATGATTCTGTCAAAACTAAACATATTCCTGCCAGCGTTTCTAATCTTCTGGCTTTCCGGTTGCAGCAATCCTGCTCCGAAAGAGAAAAGCCATGAATCGATCAAAGATCAGGATACCATTCAGGTAAAATCTGAAGATCCAAATCATTTTGAAGTGGATAGCACCGGTTTTCCGATCAACATTTTGACCACCGGCATGTTTCACAACGACGAAATATGGAATAATGCAGGCAGCATGAAATGGATTGGCTTGTTCAAAGGTGCAGACGGATATTATCTCAGAAACACCAAAGTGACCAGCGTCCCTGTTCATGATCCTGTTCTTGATGAAAATGAATCCATCATGACCGGATGGGAAGTCTCAACATCGGGGAAAGACACCTCAATTCTTTTAATGCAGGCTCTGCCCTACCTGGCCCAGCGAAAAATCACAGCGGTAAAACTATCAAAGACAGAAATTTATCCTGGTGAAAAAGTTTCTTTCAACTACCTTGGAATTGAGTATGAACTTTTTGCAACAGGCGATAAAGAAAAAGAAAACCCTGACAGTGACTGGTACATCGTTTCAAATTACAAACTTTATCTCAGTGCAAAAATTGATGGCAAACGAATTAAAACATTGCTTACAAGTCACAAAATGTTTGAC
>CAMPIU010000176.1 GCA_946886545.1 uncultured Flavobacteriales bacterium
ATGGGATGAATGCTACTGTTGCCCAATTACTGACACCTGCGAGTGTTTCTCCGCCTTTGGCTTTCCATCCGGATGAAGCAGTAACAGCTGTTGGCTCAACCTGGATTAACGATGTGTATCCTTCCAGTAATCCATCTATGACAAATAACGCCCGCTTGTATTCACTTGGAGCTTGGTTTATGCAACGCATTAATCAACCGAATATGAGCATCCAGGAGAAAATGTGTTTGTTCTGGGACAATCATTTTGGGGTGGACGGAACAAATGAAGCGAAAGCAGTTTACGGAATGCACGAAAAGTACCGCTTAAATTATTTGGGAAACTTCAAGCAGTTGGTAAAGGACATGACTATCGATCCAATGATGCTTTTATTCCTGAACGGAGCAACCAATAATCCCTTCTCTCCGAATGAGAATTATGCGAGGGAATTATTGGAATTGTTTACCGTTGGAAAAGGACCACAAGTCGGCCCCGGAGATTATTCAAATTATACCGAAGCAGATGTTGCGGCCGGCGCTAAAATTTTAACCGGCTGGACAGTTACGGATTTGTATAGTACCACAGCTTCCCAGCCCAGCAACGTTTTTTATCCGATCCTGCATGATACCTCGAGTAAAACATTGAGCCCTTATTTCGGTTCAACGGTTATTCCTGATGCCGGTAACCTGGAATATGCAAACTACATTGATGTGATTTTCAGTCAGCCGGACATGGCTAAGTACTTGTGCCGGAAAATTTACCGCTGGTTTGTCAATTACGACCTGACACCAAGTGTAGAAAGCACTGTGATTGCAGATATGGCTTCTACATTGAGTTCAAATAATTTCGAAGTACTGCCGGTTATAGAACAATTGCTGAAAAGTGAGCATTTTTATGATATTTCCGTTCGCGGATCAATTATCAAAAATCCATTGGAATTGCTCTTCTCTATGCTGAATGCTTCCGGTTCTGCTCCGGCTTATACGGTGCCGGTTAATTATGAAATTTACCTGAATCTCTATTATTTGGCTCAGGTGATGGGAATGGAATATCTGAGGGCTCCAAGTGTAGGTGGCTGGACAGCATATTATCAAACTCCTGCTTTCTCCAGATTGTGGGCTAATTCCAGTTTACTGAAATTAAGATTTGATTTAGGGTCATACATGACCATTACTCCGGGAATTGTAGTTAACGGGAATCCGTTCAAGTTAGATGCATTGAACCTTGTCAATAATTTAAGTTTGCCGTCAAGTGCTCCTCAAGTGATTGATGATATTCTAACGGTTTTTACCTGCAAGGGAGTTTCAGTGACTGAAAAAGCTGTTTTAAAATCCATTTTAACGAACGGGCAACCTGATTTTGAATGGACGATCCAATACAATGATTATTTAGCGGATCCGGGAAATACAACAGTAAGTACACCAGTGCGTCAACGTATAGAATTTGTGCTTTACAGATTATTCCAATTACCCGAATCACAAGTAATTTAAGTGTAGCCCAAAATCAGAAACTATGAAAAGAAGAAATTTTGTACAGTCGGTTGCACTTTCATCTATTGGAGCACCGCTGGTTTTAAAAAACTTTAAATTCGGAGCTGTTACGGAAGATTTGTTTAAGTCTTCAAAATCTGCCGGAGACAGGGTTTTAGTTATCATTCGAATGAACGGAGGAAATGATGGATTAAGTACCCTTGTTCCTCTCGATCAATATGCCAATCTGGCAATTCAGCGACCAAACATCCTGATTCCGGAAAATCAATTATTGACCATTACCCCCACAAATGCCTTGCATCCGTCGATGTCCGGAATGCGGGATATGTTTAATAACGAACGCTTATCCATTATTCAAAATGTGGGTTATCCTGAACAGAACAGGTCTCATTTCAGATCAATGGATATCTGGACATCCGGAATGCTGGACCCAAATGCGACCCGTGGTTGGCTGGGCAGATATCTGGATCAGCAATTCCCGAATTTCCCGGATGATTATCCGGATACACAGAACCCGGATCCGTTTGCGATCAGCATGGGTTATGAAGTCTCGGCAACATGTCAGGGATTGGCGGCTAATTTTTCTGTGGCAATCAATAATCCATTTGACAGTTACAATTTGGTTGAAACCGGCCAAGTGAACGATGGAACTTATTACGGAGCACACATGGAATATTTGTCTACATTGATTATGCAGGCAAATGCTTACGGAGCACAGGTAAACGCTGCTGCAAATGCCGGTAGTTCACTTTCCACGATGTATGATCCGGCAGATGACGTTTCAAAAAATCTGAAATACATTGCACAGATGATTTCAGGAGGGCTGCAAACAAAGATCTATATCGTCAATGTGAATGGATTCGATACACATGATGGTCAGGTAGTTTCCGGTGCCCCAACAACCGGCGCACATGCAAATTTGCTTTCACGTATTTCAAAAGCCGTAGCAGCATTCCAAAATGACTTGAGCCTCTTAGGTTTGGAGCATCGGGTTGCAGGAATGACCTTTTCCGAGTTCGGAAGACAAATTGCTTCCAATGCGAGTGACGGAACGGATCACGGTGACGCAGCTCCGTTGTTCTTATTCGGTTCATGTATCAACACGGGTGTCATTGGTCCGAATCCGGTGATTTCCAATACGGTTGTTGACCAGGCAGGTATTCCGATGCAAATTGATTTCAGAGACGTTTATGCATCAATTCTGAAGGATTGGTTTGAAGCAGATCCAACTGAAATTCAGGGAATGTTTGAACAAACCGTTAATTTTATCCCGGTTTTAAGCTCGTGTAATTTAGGATTGGAAGAGCATTCCAAAGAAAGTGATGTCTTGATATTCCCGAATCCGTGCGTGGATCAAACAACATTGAAGTTTAAATGTTCGGGAGAAAAAGTGACTGTTCGCGTTTATGATACGAGCGGAACCTTGGTCAGTGAAGTTTGTTCTAAAGAGTTCCAACCAGGAGAACACTTGGTGCCGATTGATATGGATGGAACACCATCCGGGAACTATATCGTTACTGTGCATAAGAACTCAGGAACCTTTACGAAGAAGTTTATCAAACTGAAAACTATTTGATAACAACTGAATATCGTAACCAACATTAAAGATGAATGTGATTTAATCCCGAACTTACTCTTTTAAAGAGGGTTCGGGATTTTTTTTGAGAATAAACTAAGGTTAAATTTAAAGATTGTTGATACTTTTTGTATCTTGCTATTCCTAAATATTTAATCACCATGAGAAAAATCACTAACACAAAACGATTAATTCAATCATCGATCTTCATTATGGGTATAGTATTTCCGCAGCACTTTCATGCGCAAACGGGTACTCAAAATCCAGCTAATCAATCGATCACAATCACAGAATCATTCAATGGATTCACTTATTTTAAGGTAAACGGAATTTGGAAAGTTCAGGATCCGAATACGCTTCAAATGTTTAACATTGCAACTGATCGGATTTCCGTGAAATTCAAACCGAATGCTGCCCAAAGTCAAATCAGCGCATTTGAGAATACCAGTGGGTTAATTCGCAAAAAAAGAACCGTAATTGACTGGTATCGTTATGATCTGAGTAATGCACAAGGAAGTTTTTTCGATATTGCACGAATGTGTGCTTCGAATGCTTTGGTGGAAAAAGTTAGTATTTCGTCTGCAAACATTTACATGCAAACTTCTAATGATCCAGTTTCTTCTAACGCCTGGTACTATAACAATGCGAATGATAAGGACATTGATATGCATGAAGCCTGGAATATTGAAACAGGCTTGGGTAGTCAAATACTCGTTGCTATTATAGATAGCGGGATTGACTGGGCGCACGAAGATCTGGGTATGGGAACCGATGGGTATCAAAATATTTACCTGAATCCGGGAGAAGATGCCTGGACAGATCCGAATAATCCTGCAACAGGGAATGGAATAGATGATGACAACAATGGTTATGTGGATGACTGGAAAGGATGGAACTTCTACAATCAGAATAATGATACGAGACTAAATGCGGGCCATGGTACACACACGGCAGGGATCGTCTCTGCAAAAACCAATAATAACAAAGGAGTTGCCGGAGTTGCCGGAGGCTGGGGAGGATCAGGTTGCAAAATCATCCCTTGTGGAGCGGGACCAAATGGACAATCTATGGTTGAGGAAGCGATAGACGGTATTCTATATGCCGTTCCATTAGGTGCAAAAGTCATCAATATGAGTTTTGGAGGAGCTGCGACTCCTGAATTCGAAGATGCAATCGTGTACGCGTATGAACAGGGTGTTGCTATCGTTGCCTCAGCCGGAAATGACGGGATTCAGCCGGTAGTATATCCTGCAAATCATCCCCTTGTAATCGGGGTTGGTGCTACAGAATATGCTGATCTGCGCAGGCCGAATTCAAACTACGGACAACATTTGGATATGAGTGCACCGGGACTTGAGATTATAAGTACTCAGGAGAATAATAATTACGGTTCAAGTTCAGGAACTTCCTTCTCTTCACCTATGGTGGCTGGTGTTGCAGCACTGATGCTGTCGCAAAATCCATGTCTTGGACCACGCCAGATTCAGGACATGTTAACTGCTACTTCTGAGAAAGTAGGTGGCTATTATTACAATTACAATCCATTGATCCCCGGAAAGTCTAATGAGCTTGGTTATGGACGTTTAAATGCGCATGATGCAGTAAAAGCTGCCCAGGAATCTGCAGGACTTGGAATAGATTTGTACATACGTGACCGTTTCAATGATACGGGGAACGATGCAGGATACGTCTTTACCTGGGATTATGATGAAAGCCCTGATATTTGGGTTAGAAACAACCCGGATGGTTTTATTGTCGAAAACCAGGTCCACGAAGCCCAATCTTTTGAACTCAATCCGAATGATCCGTTTTATGTGTATGTGCGGGTAGGGAATAAAGGATGTACTCCTTCCTTAGGAACAGAAACTCTATCGCTTTATCGTTCCATCGCTTCTACACTTTCGGGATGGCCGGTAGATTGGGATGGAATACTTAATCCCAATGGTGCAGTCATCGGTACTCAAACAATCCCTGCTTTGCAGCCCGGTGAGTCTGTTATCCTGGAATTTGAATGGGCACCTAATTATAATATAGGACACTGTCTTTTGGCCCGTATTGAAAACTCTGTTCAGGATCCCATCACTGTTTATCCGGATAATATGGCGGATGATATTTACCGCAACAACAACATTGCTATGCGCAATGTGTTCATACACGATATCTATCCTGGAGTTCAAAAGCCTGTTATCGGGGGTGTTGTTTATCCGTATGGTGATTTTGTTGCTGTTGGGAATAGAAGTACTTCTAGAGTTGAATACGATTTTATTTTTAAAGCACCGGACGACGAACCCGGAAATCCGCTCACCAAGGAAGCAGAAGTGATCTTAATCTTTGACAACATCGGTTGGAATTTGTTTTACCCGTACATGAAGGATAGAACAGATATCCTCATACTGAGAGACAATCGTGTTCAGCTCTTGAACCGGGAAGTGAGAATCAATCAAGTTCCTTTTGATCCGCAACAACGCGTTTCTATTTACGTAAGCTATAGTTTTTTAACTCAGGAAGTCACCAGTAAGAGTACCTTTGGTTATCACGTCATCCAAAAATACAGCGATAATGATCCCCAGAAACCTGAACGTTGGACAG
Source organism: uncultured Flavobacteriales bacterium (assembly GCA_946886545.1). The sequence continues at coordinate 5,635 of CAMPIU010000176.1, forward strand.
GTGCCGTGCATTATTACATTACCAAATACGAACGCGATCCATTTAAAGCCATTGCGGGCGAAGATAAATACGTTCGCGAAGGAGAAATAGTTACTGTAAATGCGAGTACAATTCAGGAAGACGCAGTCTATAATTGGTATGACGAAACAGGAGTACTGATATACAGTGGAAGTTCATTTACCGCTACACCTGAAATCAGTAAAAAATACAAGCTGGAAGTCATCGCTGATGCAGATGGTTTCAAAGATTATGACAGCATGGAGATCAAAGTCAGTTCTTTCTACCTGAATGAATTGACTCCCAATCCTGTAAATGATCAACTGACGGTAAATTATCATGTGACCAATGCACAACAGGCATTTTTAATGATTGTTGGCAGTTCAAACAACTATCAATCCAGTAATTACGTTTTAAATACACAACAAAGTCAGCGGACTATAGATGTCAGTCAATTGGCTACAGGCCATTACCAGGTTATTTTAATTTGTAACGGACAAGTGGTTGATACGGAGGCTTTAGTTGTAAATTAGGAGAATGGTTAATTTGCTGAGAGATATCAAGTATGGATTTAGGGTTTGCAGCATCAGCTTTTGTATGCTGCTTTCTCTTTCTTTGTATTCCCAGCAAAATCAAGTGATTTCAAATATTATTCGGGGTTCGGTGGTAGGTTTGGGTTGGAGCCATGGAGGAGTACCGGGGCAACACGATGCAAACTTATTTTTTGATTGTTCTGAATGCAGTCAAATAGGGAATGCATATTTGTTAGCCGTTGAATTCAAGAATTATCAGGCAGATTCTGCAGACATTTTACCGATTTCAATAATTATAAATAACGTAATTGTTTCATTTACAATTGAAACAAGATTTGGAACAAAAAAAACAGCACCCAGTATTGAGTTTTATTTTCA
>CAMPIU010000177.1 GCA_946886545.1 uncultured Flavobacteriales bacterium
CTTTAATAGTCAAACGTATACATTCAACGGCTCTTTCAACAAGTCGGTTAAGGCAGCGGAAAGTATAAATATAAAACCAAGCAATTTTCACGCCGGAGCGTTTTCAACTTCAGGGAAATTGGTTTTGAAGATTGAAAAATCTCCGTTTGATATTCTATTAATGAACTATTCCGATTTAAATGCTGTTGGTAGATTGGAAAAGTTGGAGCTTGGTATAACACTTCCAAGTTCAGTTTCGACTTATGTAAATAACTTCATAGCGAAACAACTCAATCCAAATTTAAGTATTGACCCATCACTTATTTTAAATCCTTTTCTGGAATGGGAATTGGATGTAGAAGCAATTTTTGTACATCCAGCTACCGGGTATACAAAAGTAATTGATGGATTTTTCACAAGAGATTATGTCAGAAATACTTCTACTAATTTGTGGGATGATCTAAATACACCGTATCCCATGAGGGTTCGCTTTGCTCCTCCAAATAACGGTGAATGGAAATGCTATGTTTTGGTAAAAACGAACAACGTAACAGTTGCGACCTCTAGTGAGTTTAGATTCAATGTAGTTGAATCTGGAAGCAAAGGATATGTATGGGTAGCAGATAATAAACGAAATTTAAAACGAAACGGACAGTATATTTTTCCGGTGGGGCAAAACTTCCCCTACCCTTTCACTTATGTGAATGATTATGATAATGTTAACATTACACCGACCACTACTCATTTAAATGCTAAAGTGGATGCGTGGGTAGAGTATCTGAAAGATATTTCCGATTATGCTCAACTTGGAGGACGTTTTATTCGAACGATTCAAAATCCAAATTCGAGTTTGATCGAATTTGAAAAGAAAGGAAATTATTTTGACCGCTTGCATTATGCGTGGGAACAAGATAATCTAATGGATCTTTGTAAACAATATGACATCCTCGTTATGTTTAACCTAATGCACCAAAATGGTTTCCAAATGAGGGCTGAAGGAAATATTACTAAATGGGATTGGGATCGCTGGTGGGACATCGGTGGCACTGTTGTTTATGATAACACGGACCAATACCCAGTAAATTGCTATAATGACAATCCGGGTCCAAATGGTAAAAAAGCCTATGAATGCTTTGTGAATGAGAATGATTTGAAGTATCACGAACAACGTACACGGTATTACATAGCGAGATACGGTTATTCGACCCAGATTTATGAATTTGAAATCCTTTCTGAGCCATATCATTTGGATCAGAAAACTGTAGAGGGTGTCGTAGCTCAAGAACCATATCTTGATCCTTCAAACCCACTTCATAATCCAGTAATAAACGCAGTTGGTGTGTATCAATCGAGAATCAGTAATTATATTCGAAATACCATGAACCATTACGAGCATTTGATTGGGATTAATGCAATCACTCCTGCTTGGAATAAGAATGAAAGTCAAATTGTAATGGATGATAGTAGGCACAGTTCCAATATTGATATTATCGGAATTAACCCATATCAGAATCCACCTGACAATCTTCTACTTTCAGACATTTATGCATTAAATGAGGCTTCTTTGGCAAAGATGATACAGTTTTTCGGTAATTCTGGTAACGGCAAACCTGTGATTATTTCAGAAGGGGGACATAATGGATTTCAAAATGGTGTGGATTGTGCAGACTTCAAAATGGAATTCGTAGACAATATGACCTTTGGTTTTCTTGGAGCCTGCGGGTTTAATATGTGGCATATATTGAAGGGCAATTACAATGGAATTTGGGAAAATCAGATTAATGTAAAGAATCATATGAACGGAAACGATGTGATTTCTACCATTTCAAATGGTGGTGGTTTTTGGAATCACCGAAGAAGCAAGGAAAAGTTATATGTGTCTCATGAGGTTCCATTGAAAGAAACCCAAATGTATATTTCAGCTGACCAAGAGAAAGCGGTTGGATATGTCCGTAATAGGACTTATAATTATCAGACAACGGATGTTAATGGGTGCGGAATTCAATATGAGCATGAGTACAATACATTTTATGATTTTTCATGGAATACTGGAATAAACAGGTTATATGCTGAAGGTCTAAAAAACAATACCGATTATCGTGTCCACTGGTATAGGGAAAATAGTTGGATCAAAAGTGAATGCAGAAACACCACTCTTTCTGGTAAATTTGAGTTGGAATTTCCTGATTTAACTGTTAATCCATGGTATACAGGCACTAGTTTTAATCCGATCGTTTGGTTTGTGATCTACCAGGAGAATTGCCAAAGTGGTCTGGCACAAAGTGGAGGTATAGAAGAATACGAACATGTGTTGAAGAATACTGAGAATCAAGAAATCTTTTTGATGGAATCAGACTATTCTCTTGGAATCAATCCCAACCCGATAATGAGAATGCAGGATTTGATAATTACTAGTCCAGTTAACCAAAATGTAATCTTTTCGAATTCTCAAGGAATGAAAATCAAGCAACTTACCATAGATGAAGGAAGAACTAATTTGAGTTTGAAGGATTTTGATACTGGGGTATATTATTTGTATTTTGAGGACAATAATAAGGTCATCAAATTAGTTGTACTTTAAAATTGAAATCTATGATCACTGTTTTCAGAATAATCTTGTCTATCTTAATTTTAATCTCGGTTTCATTTAGTTTTTCCCAGGAAATTGGAAAAAGATTCTCAGTAAATGCAAATTATAGTTTTGTTTATAATACGGAATTCGGCAAAAACTTCCATAATAATGGAATAAGTATTGGGTATAACATCAACAATTACATCAGACCGTTTATCGGTGCAGATTATTACGTTGTGGATGAGGATAATTTGTATTATGGAAAACCCAGATTCAATAAAGTGGATTTGCAGATGGGTCTGGAAGGACGATTTTTTAAATCTAAGATGTTCAATTTGGTTTTGCAAACAAAATTTGGAGTGGATATTTATTCTAATGCAAGAGATGAACCTGTTAAGTATCTTGAAATTCAGGATAATTTTTATGAGTATAACTATTTTGATGATTACGCAAATGCTCACTTATCGGATGGTGTTTATAGCAATTCCCTATTTTGGAACAACAACTTATTATTTTCGGTTTACTATAAGTCTTTTGAATTGAAATTGGGACCTGGTTACCAATTGGGGTTTTTCAAATATAAAGACAAGAAAGGTTTGCATGAGAAGCAATTAGTTAGTAGTTATAAAGGAACAGTTTCTTTGACCTATTACTTTTGAAGAAAAAGAAGAAGTTGTCTCAAAAGAGATGGTCTCTTTTTCGTTTCAATCGTTTTTCAAAGCAGTTATTTTTGATTCGTGGTCATTTAGCAGTCCATTTTTGAGCTCATTTTAGGGCAATACAAATAAAATGGCTCTTTGATGTCTTTGATGTTCGGGATTTTTCTTCCCGTAAAAATATTATGATCTTCGCTTGTAATTTTGTCCCTCTAGTTAATCACTTTACCAATTGAACAAATTCTCTAGGTCTTTTATCATGTAGATTAAGAAAATGTGAAAATATACAACTGCTAATTCCGCAAGATTTGATTTATCTTTCATTTTAACGCACTTTTTTGAACCAGACTAAAATTCCATCATTTCACTAAGAGAATAAGGGATTCCGGAACGATCAAATTATCAGAACTCACCTGTCATCCCGTTATTTTGCCATCTATAAAGCAATTAAATTTTTTATTTCATTACTGATTCTTTATTTTTACATCAAATAAAAAACTATGAGAAAAATATACTTAGGCTTATTTGCATTTGTTATTGCTGGTTCAGCTTCGGCTCAGCTAATGAACAAAAATTTGCGTAGTGCGCAGAAAATACAAAACATCGGTGAAGTTCCTGCTAAGGTTAATCACAACTTAGAGAAGGCGGTTCCATTTTGGACAAACACTTTTACTGTTCCATCTGATTGGGTAATTTCAAATGCCGGAGGTGCAGGATCACCAGCTCACACATCTGGTGACTGGGCTATCACAACTGATGTGAATGCTATTCCGGTAGCAGCTTTGGCGCCAGCAGGACATACAACTGCAGCAACAGGTTATGCATTGATCAACTCGGATGCAGCAGGAAGCGGTCAGACTCAAAATGCTACTATCGTTACTGCATCAGCAATTGACTGTAGCGGAAAAGCAAATGTTTCAATCATTTTCCAACAATCTACTCGTCATTACCAAGAGTTATATTATGTAGTTGTATCGAATGACGGTGGAACGACATGGACAGATTTCCAGGTAAATACAGGTATGGCGGTTAATACAAACTCTGCAAACCCTGCTTTGGCTCAGGTGAATATTTCTTCAGTTGCAGCTAACCAGGCGAATGTAAAAGTTGGTTTCCGTTATGTTGGTGCTTATGACTGGTTCTGGGCAGTTGATGATGTAGAGTTAGTAGAGACTGACAACTATGATTTGGCAGCTACCGGATATTACTGGGGAGTTGAAGGAACTTGGGGTCCACGTTTACCGTACTACCAAACTCCAATCGCTCAAATCAATCCGATTCATTTTGCAGGATTAGTTGAAAACAAAGGTGCTATGTCTCAAGCAGATATAACATTCACTGCTGGAATTGCTTCTGCAGGATACACAGGAACGAGCCCTCAAGGAACATTAGCTCCAAATCAAAGCGATACATTTGACATTGCTGCTACATTTACACCAGCTGCTTCAGTTGCCAGTTTCACTGTAACAGGTGCAACAACTTCAGGTCAAACAGATGCTAACCCAACTGACAATGCAGCTCCTGCTTTGGCGTTCGCTACAACTCAAACAACTTATGCACGTGATGCACAGACTATTCAAGCAGGATCATATAACCAAGGTGCAGGATACGAAATGGGGAATATTTTTGATATTACTTCAAACCAAACTTTAACCGGTGTTGATGTATTTGTTGCAGCAACTTCAACTGTTGGATGTCAAATCTACGGTTTGTTGTATACAATTGATGCTGGAACAGGTGACTTTGTTTACGGTCAGCCTACAGCTTTGCACACAGTTACTTCAGGAGAATTGGGGACAATGATTACACTTCCTTTAACCTCTTCATTCGGTTTAACTGCAGGTAATTCTTACTTATTGGTGGTTGGTTCTTACGGAGACGGTGGAGCTTCAGATGATTTCGTTGTTGGAACTTCAGGTATTTCTGAGGCACAAACTACATTCTTTTTGGACGGAAATGAGAACCTAGGTACTTGGTACTACTCTACTTCCACTCCAATGGTACGTATGAACTTCAGCACCAACTTATCTGTTGCTGAAAATGCAGCAAACGTTGATGTAAATGTATATCCTAACCCGGTTGTTGGTGAGGCTACTGTCGAAGTGAACGGAGCTCTTGCTTCTTCAATCACAGTTGTTGACTTAGCTGGTAAAGTAGTTTACACTGCAAACGCAACTGAGGGTGCTTCTAAAGTATCATTCTCTACAGCTAACTTCTCTGCAGGAATTTACACTGTGAATGTTGCTACTGAAAAAGGAACAATTACTAAGAAAATGGTTGTTAAGAACTAAACTTCTTTCTAATACTGAAAAAGCCCTGACGATAAATGTCAGGGCTTTTTTTATCTCATGAAGTTACTATATTTGCCTCCTCGTTGAAAAATCAAATTATGAAAGCATACGTATTCCCCGGACAAGGCGCCCAATTTTCAGGAATGGGAAAAGACCTTTACGATTCATCTGATCTGGCCAAACAATTATTTGCTCAAGCGAATGAAATCCTTGGTTTTGATATTCAAAAAATTATGTTTGAAGGATCTGATGAAGAACTGAAACAAACGAAAGTAACACAACCAGCCATTTTCCTGCATTCAACCATTTTGGCGGCATGTTTGGGAGATAGTTTCAAACCGGACATGGTTGCCGGACATTCATTGGGAGAAATTTCTTCATTGGTTGCGAACAAAACCCTTTCCTTTGAAGATGGTTTGCGTTTGGTTTCCAAAAGAGCTTTGGCTATGCAGGCAGCTTGTGAAGCAGTTCCGTCAACGATGGCTGCTATCCTCGGATTGGAAGACAACATAGTAGAAGATATTTGTAAATCCATTGATGGAATTGTGGTGGCAGCAAATTACAATTGCCCCGGACAATTAGTTATATCAGGTGCAATTCCTGCTGTGGAAGAAGCTTGCGCAAAATTAACTGAAGCAGGTGCAAAACGTGCAATGATCCTTCCTGTTGGCGGAGCTTTTCATTCACCATTGATGGAACCTGCAAAAGAAGAATTGGCTAAAGCGATTGAATCAACCACTTTCAGCAACCCGATTTGCCCGGTTTATCAAAACACTACGGCCTCTGCTGTAACAGATCCAAATGAGATCAAGAAGAATTTGATCGAACAATTAACTGCACCTGTGCGCTGGACCCAAACCATGCAGCAAATGATCGCTGATGGCGCAACGGAAGTAATTGAGGTTGGACCAGGGAAAGTATTACAAGGACTATTCAAAAAGGTGGATCGTGCATTTCCTACATCAAGCGCAGAATTAATTTAATTTATCGAATGAAAAAGTCAACTTACTGCGCAGCATTGCTTGCTGTATTGATCATTGG
>CAMPIU010000178.1 GCA_946886545.1 uncultured Flavobacteriales bacterium
ATATGGATCGAATCGCAAATGTACGAACACCATTATATTCAGAAAACAAAAGTTAATGCTAATTTAATCTTTCATTAATTGAGTAGTAAACACTCCATTTTTTGTAATAGTATTAATCAAATAATCCCCCGCTGCGTAGGATCTCCTGATCCTATGCCTAAACAATCCCCAAGCTAACCTCATCCTTCAACAAATAAAGTTCTCCGTTCTTCTCCTGCAAAAATTGGATCGCCACGACACCAATTCTTAAATGGGTATTAATCGTATCAACCTCACAGGCAAACTCAGCAGACGACATGGAGTTTTCCAGTGCAGCAATATAAACTGGCGCCGGATAGACTTTATACGATTTGTTGTCAAAATCAAGTTCAACCACTGCTGCTTTGATTTGTACATGCGTAGCCGCTTTCGGTACACGAAAAAATTCACTGGATACAGGACCTGTAAAAACAATGGAGCCTGTAACCGTATCGCAGTGGATCTGGCTGGTATAAATTGAAGCGAGCGGCTGGGTCGCATAAAAAGCAAAAGATTTCAGCAATCCCCTTGAAGTCGGTTCATTAAATACTGTTTTGGGGTTGCGCATACCACGTATCGCAGAAAGATCAGTTTTCCCTATCCTGACAAGTAAACCCGTTAATCGTTGAGAAACATTCGAATCTCCGCTCAATCCAACCGAAGCTTTAACCCCTCTTCGAATCAGCTTCCCAATACTAACAGCAAGCGAAAATTCAGTATTATTTTCCCGTATCCGCACAAAATTCCGGCCGTTAGCTATCTGTTCTTTACTCGGACCACCCTTCTGCCGGACCAAATATCCACATTGTTTGTTATAGTAAAATGAAAGGTCTCCGAGTTTGCCTTTCAGACGAAGTGTTCCAGCCTGGTATGCCATGGTAAATAATGTTAGTCATCCCATACAACGCGCTAAAAAACAGATTAGTACATCACAAATGGATCTTTCACCAATTTTAACGCATCCCATCCTCGTATTTATCCCGATAATAAACCAATAATAACCCATGAATATCCCATGGATATCCCAATGAATGTATCTATTCTTAACACAATTAAGGCATTCGAATACGGATTCTGCTCCCTATAACTTTCGGGTAAGTATTGAGAAAAAAAACATCTTACATGCGTAAAACTATTAGAAGAATCTGATAGCAGACTTCGTTCCTCCAATAGCTGCGGGTTCGCCACAAAGTGTAAAAGGCATCCCCGAAGGAATGCCTTTTTCTACTTTAGTGGTGACCTCGTCAGGATTACAGATCCTTCGTCGGTACGTGCAGTGGATAAAACGCTCGGTTTGTTGCACAAACCTGGTCCTTTTGCCTTTCCACCGATTACGAATTAAAATTCGCATCGCCTGAAATGCAAAATGCCCACCCAAAGGGTGAGCATTTTATCAGAGTGACCTCAAGCGGGGAAACGTCAAACTTTTTAATCGAAGATTTGGAGCGTATATTGCAACTGGAAACTTTGGAAAACAATATTCTTTAACAACAGCTTTCACCCTTTTGAATTGGTGGACATTTCACAGTTCCATAACTACAATAAACACAACAATCACCCTTTAATGGTTTGAGTACAGTTTTGCAATTTTCACATTCATAGAAGTAAGAACAAGCATCGGTTGGCATGATTTCATCTTTCTTGTGTCCGCAATTTGGACAGGTTATTGTTGAATGTAATTCTACTTCTTCTTCCGTTTCACAGCATCGACCATGTAATCTGTGGCGGTAATAATCTACAACAGTAGCAATCAAAAGTTCCAACATTCCTGCATAGAGAAAATAAACCCAATATTTACTATCGTTGAAATGGTATCCGTAAAAGATTAAAAGAGCACTCGGCATAGCGATCAGCAATGGATACATACACCTGTGTTTCCTGTATGAGATAAAGAATCCCACCAATGAAACCACAACCATTATTTGAAAAAGCCACATTGTCCAACCTCCAAAGACCTCGAAACTACCCAAACCAAGTGCGGAAGCAGCGAGTGCAAAGATTGGAAAACAACAGGGTGAAAGGATTGCAACTAACAGCATCCCAATAACTCCCCATTTACTTATGTTTTTAACTCCATTATTCATTATTGTAAAATTACAACTAAAGCGTTTATATTTGTTCAGTGAAATCTTTAGCATTGTTATTGGCTTTTTTTACGCTTTTTTCAACGGCAATTCCTTGTTGTGCATTTGATAATTGCAAGGACGAACCGCAATCGGAAAATTCTACAAACGATGAAGAAGGTTCATGTTCACCATTTTTCGTTTGTTCTTCGTGTGCTGGATTTGTAACACTTGAATCTCATTCATTGATTGCAATTGAAAATGTTGTTGTACACGATGTGTCAACAACCAATTATCCCGACTATTCTCTATCCTTTTATTCTCAAATTTGTTTGGGTATTTGGCAACCGCCAAAGGTTGGATAATAAATATACACTCACAGAGTGTTTACTCTAGTTTATTATTCAAATTACTCATATTATGCGTGTAATCATTTTACTGCTATTTGCAGTCATTGGGTGCGCACCCTTATTTGCGCAAAACACATTTAAAGCAATCATTAAAGATGCTGAATCGAAGGAAACACTTCCGAGTGTTGTAGTATTCATTAAGGAACTCAATATTTCGGGAAGTACTGACGAGAATGGCGGAATAGAATTAAACGGTATTCCGAATGGGTCGTACATTTTAGTATTCAGGTTCACAGAATATCAAGAGCGTTCAGATACGTTCAATTTCCCGATTCAAGAAAACCAACCTGTAGAAATTCTCCTACAATCCGAGGAATCCGAAGATTTGGACGAAGTGGTTATTTCGACGACAAGAAGTTCCCGAACCATTGACGACATACCAACTCGTTTGGAAGTGATCTCGGCAGAAGAACTCGACGAGAAAAACAATATGAAGCCTGGGGATGTTCGGATGCTATTGAGTGAAAGTACGGGAATCCAAACACAACAAACCTCAGCAACGAGCGCAAATGCGACTATTCGAATACAAGGTTTGGACGGACGTTATACCCAATTGCTAAAAGATGGCTTCCCCCTTTATTCCGGATTTTCTGGAGGTCTTGGAATTATGCAAATTCCACCTTTGGATTTGAAGCAAGTGGAGGTAATCAAAGGGAGTTCATCAACCCTTTATGGAGGTGGTGCAATTGCTGGATTAATCAATTTCATTTCGAAAACACCAACCGAAAAGAGAGAAATCAGTTTTCTTGTAAATGGTACGTCTGCACTTGGATTGGATGTTAGCGGATTTTACAGTCAGAAATTCAAGCGGATTGGTTTGACTGTTTTTGCTTCCCGAAATTCCAATCAAGCCTATGATCCTGCAAAAAATGGATTTTCAGCAATTCCAGAGTTTCAGCGTTACACCTTCAATCCTCGGTTGTTCTTCTATCTGAATGAAAAAACAACGCTCAATATTGGGTTCAACACTTCATTTGAAAATCGTCTTGGTGGTGATATGAAATACATCAAGGGAGAACAGGATTCTTTGCATACTTACTTTGAGAAAAACGAAACTCAACGCTATGCGACTCAATTGCAATTTGAACGAAAATTAAATGAACAATCCAAATTGGTCTTTAAGAACAGTGTTAGTTTTTTTGATAGAAAAATCACTATTCCATCTTATCAATTCGGGGGAAAACAGGTTTCATCGTTTAGTGAATTTACCTATTCATCTAATAAAGAAAAAGTAGACTGGGTAACAGGGTTGAATTTGTGGACGGATGACTTTAAAGAACCCAAGCCCGATAGCATTGGAAGCAGAGCTTATCAACTCACCACCATTGGGGCTTTTGCCCAAAACACCTATACACCTGTTGAGTGGTTCACACTTGAAACGGGGTTACGAGTAGATTATATTTCTCCTGCAACAAACGATAAATTGAAAGGAATGTTCGTTTTGCCTAAAGCATCACTACTTTTCAAAATCAATCGACATTTAACCTCTCGATTGGGTGGCGGTTTGGGTTACAAAACTCCAACCATGTTTACGGAACAAGCAGAGAATATTACCTTTCGAAATATTGTTCCGCTAAACATTTCACAATCAAAAGCCGAACAATCGTATGGCGGGAATTTTGATGTGAATTACCGAACCCGAATTGGAGAAAAGGTTTCATTCAGCATTAACCAATTGTTTTATTACACCCGATTGGAAAGCCCTTTAATCTTGACACTTCGAGCAGATAATTTATACGAGTTCAGCAATGCAGATGGGCACATTGATTCAAAAGGAACTGAAACAAACATGAAGATTGGCTACGGGATAGCAAAATTATTCGTCGGCTACACTTACACAGACACAAAACGCCAGTATAATAATTTATCCTCTGCAATGCCTTTGACGGCAAAACATAGATTGAACCTCATTTTAATGATTGAGAAGGAAGACAACTTCCGTATTGGGCTTGAAGGTTATTATTTCAGTCCTCAACCGCTTTCGGATGGTACTTTTGGTCGTGATTACTGGATTTGCGGTTTGATGGCCGAAAAAAAATGGGAACACTTTTCGATTTACGTAAATTTCGAGAACTTTTTAGACGTTCGCCAAACCCGTTTCGGAAGTATTTACAGCGGAAGTATTAGTAATCCATCGTTTAAGGAAATTTATGCACCGATTGACGGAAGGGTAATCAATGCAGGAATCAAAATAAAGCTTTGAGCATGAAAAAATCGACATTCGCCATTACTCAAATGGATTGCTCCAGTGAGGAGCAAATGATAAAAATGAAGTTGGGAGATTTTCAAAACATCATCAAACTTGAATTTGATTTGCCTGCAAGAAAACTGATTGTTTTTCATTCCGATGAAATCACCTTGATTCATAAGGCTATAGACGAACTTAACTTGAATGCTTCTCTAATAAGCACCGAAGATTCTGAGGAATTGGTAAACCTATCTGAAGATCACGGGAAAGAACGGAAACTATTGTGGATTGTTCTAGCCGTGAACTTTTCAATGTTCGTTTTAGAGATAATTATGGGGTTTATTGCAAATTCCATGGGTCTTATAGCGGATAGTTTGGATATGCTCGCGGATGCCTTCGTTTACGCTTTGAGCCTCTATGCAGTTGGGCGATTAAGTTCTACCAAAAAACAAATTGCAAAGATTAGTGGTTATCTGCAATTGCTCTTGGCGGGATTCGGGATTTTAGAAACCATCCGAAGATTTGTAAATGTTGAGGAAGTGCCAGGATTTCAATCCATGATTGTGATTTCTTCCATTGCCTTACTTGGAAATGCCATTTCGCTTTATGTGTTACAAAAATCGAAAAGCAAGGAAGCCCACATGCAGGCAAGTATCATCTTTACGAATAACGATGTGCTTGTGAATATTGGAGTAATAATAGCAGGTGTTTTGGTCTATTTTACGAACACAAAATTGCCAGACCTTATTGTGGGAGGAATTGTTTTTCTATTTGTTGCAAGAGGTGCGTTTAGGATATTGAAATTAGCTCGATAAAAAAAACTTAACTGCCCCACTTACGGGTGGGCAAATAACTTTTTTTGTAACTAACCGAATTCTTTTTACAAAAAAACACGCTATAATTCAATGTATACTTGGGTTTTAATTAAAAGACAGATGCCCCACCAATGGTGGGGCATCTGTCTTTTTTTGTGTTCGTGACCTCAAGCGGGGAAATGTCAAACTTTTTGATGGAAGATTTGGAGCGTATATTGCAACTGGAAACTTTGGAAAACAATATTCTTTAACAACAGCTTTCACCCTTTTGAATTGGTGGACATTTCACAGTTCCATAACTACAATAAACACAACAATCACCCTTTAATGGTTTGAGTACAGTTTTGCAATTTTCACATTCATAGAAGTAAGAACAAGCATCGGTTGGCATGATTTCATCTTTCTTGTGTCCGCAATTTGGACAGGTTATTGTTGAATGTAATTCTACTTCTTCTTCCGTTTCACAGCATCGACCATGTAATCTGTGGCGGTAATAATCTACAACAGTAGCAATCAAAAGTTCCAACATTCCTGCATAGAGAAAATAAACCCAATATTTACTATCGTTGAAATGGTATCCGTAAAAGATCAAAAGAGCACTCGGTATAGCGATCAGCAATGGATACATACACCTGTGTTTCCTGTATGAAATAAAGAATCCCACCAATGAAACTATGACCATTATTTGAAATATCCACATTGTCCAACCTCCAAAGACTTCGAAACTACCTAAGCCAAGTGCAGAAGCAGCGAGTGCGAAAATTGGAAAACAACACGGTGAAAGAATTGCTACTAAAAGCATTCCAATTACACCCCACTTACTTAGATTTTTTGCTTTACTTCTCACAATTTTGAATATTATTCCTCTCCTTTACAACAACCATCCCTTTGCTTATACCCGTTCGGATCAGCTTTCATTTCGTCAGCATCGAAACCACGTAGTGAAATTTCTTTACGGATTTTTTCAGGTGTTATTTTCTTCGTCCAGTAAACAAC
>CAMPIU010000179.1 GCA_946886545.1 uncultured Flavobacteriales bacterium
CAAAAATGCCGCTTCACGAAACATTACTTCCACCTGGAAATTACATGCACATTAATTCATTTGATGAAATATAAAATAAGTAGGGGGCGAAAATTTTTCGCCCCCTACTTATTTTGGTCAATTCAATCTGATTTTCAGCATCAATTGCAATCTGCTGTTTCTGTCAAAGGTATTATTGAATGTATTGTTTTTGGTAATATCTGTGAATCCGAAATGATACAAGGCATGAGCCGACATGAATCTGCTGAATTGAAACGAATATCCAAGCGAAGCAGAAAAATTGAAGCGATTGAAAGTACTGTAATACAATTTGCTGTTGGTTCTGCTGTTGTTCTCGGAAGTGTAGTTCTGAATTTCATAACGTTCTCCAGGATCGGTCAGTAAGTATTCTATTCCCAAACCTGCTGTTAATTGGTGCTTTGGAGCCAATTGAAAACTCATTTGAGGAAGAAAGCTCACATAATTTAAGGTCGTTTTATTCAGAATGGTAGTCGTGTTATCTGAATTTGTGGTGTCGCCAACTTTTCGCTTATAAGATATCCTGGAAATGGAATGGTATTCCAAACCCGCTCCGACAGTAAATTTCGGGTTGATCCGGTAATTATAGGAAACCCCGATAGATTCTCTGAATGTCACACGGTTTTGTAATTCCTTCATTCCAAACAAAGTATTCACTCCCAGATTGATATACACATAATGTTTGCGAAAGTCAGTATTCGCTTGATGAGGAGGGTTCGGTACCGTGATCAAATAGCGGGTTGTGTCTCCCGGAAAAGCCAAATATGCCGGTCTTGCCGGTAAAACTGTCAGATCGGATTGTAACAAGGAGTCACGGATTGTTTTTCCGGTTAATTTATCCTGAGAGTTATCAGGATTCGGATTTGTTCCCTGTGTACCTTCTTGTTTCACTGCAATATGTTCAGATTCATACGGATTAGCTTGGTCGGAAGCAGCAGGAATGAAAGTTGACCTTTTGTACTTTTTCGTTTTATTTTTGGTGAACTGACTTCTCGTTTTACCTTTTTGATTTGATACAATGCTTTTTGAAGCAGATGTGATTTTACTTTCAGCATTATTTTTTACGGATTTTTCATCGCCTGCATAGGTTTTTTTTACAGCGTTTGTTTCCGCAGATTGTTCCTTGTTTCCCTTAGCCTTTGTTGAAATTGTCGAAGCAGTTTGTGTATTCGGCTTTGTGCTGCCTGAAACCTTGTTTTCGGCCAATGGATGTTTAATGTCAGTATCTGAAGGAACTCCATTCGTGAAGAAGTAAATTCCGGTCAACATGAGAGCAGCAAAACCTGTAGATGAAAAAATCCACCAAATCAACAAACGACGTTTGCGTTTTTGTTTCTCTGCATCATACATTGCAAAGGCATCCTGCATGTAACTTTCGTTGAATTCCAATCCTTCCGGAATCGGATAATCTTCTGTGTTGTTAAAATCTTTCATCGTTCACCTTAATTGAGGTCTAACATTTTTCGCAATTTCTTCTTAGCATCTGAATAGTGCCACATGCTGGTATTTTCATTTATATCCAGTAAACTGGCAATTTCATGATGCTTATAGCCGTCAATAGCATATAAATTGAATACGCTTTTGGTCATTGGTGGCAAGAGGTTTGCTTTCTCCCGGATCAGTTCAATTCGTTCCTGCAGCAATTCATCCACTTCAGTATCCCAGGAGGTCTGGGAGTATTGGGTAATATCTTCAATCGGCATAACACGTTCTCTTTCGCGTTTTTCCTTTTTCAGTTCATTCAAAATGGTATTGATTAATACCCGCTTTGCCCAATAATCAAAGGGATTCTCAGGATTGTATTGTTTTAAATTGAGTAAGATGTTCACAAAACCCAAATTGAAATAGTGAACGGCCTGTTCTTTTCCATTCGCATAGCGATAAGCTGTACCGATAAATTTGGCATAGCATTGTTTATAGAATAGTTCCTGCGCCCTTCTATCTTCTTTAATACAACGTTTTATCAATTCGCTTTCCAAGGGGATACGTTTTTAAATTGTATTAAAATTTAGCTGTTAAACCGATCGATAAAAATGGTCCGCCAAGTCCCACTTCGGTGAGTAAACTCATGTTTTCACTGAAGTTGTAGCGCAAACCATAGCATAGCCGGCTGGCAATAGGGAAACCACGCGAAAGATCAAAGCCAGAGTCAGCTGGTAACCCATCCTGGTTTTCTTCTCTAAACTTATTAAACTTCAGATTGATACCAAATGCGGTGTAGAAATAAGTATTCACTTTAGGACGATCAACAAAAAAATGACGGGTGTAAACTACTTGAAAACGAAAACGGTTCATGCTGTAAAATATCCCGTTGCTGGAAACATCATAGCTTGAAGAAGTACTGTTCCAGGTAGAATCTATTCGTGTACCTGATGCACGATAACCGTTGTAGGTGGCCATGAAACCAATGCTGTTTTTTTGATCCCATTTGTAATCAAAACGTAAGAATAAGGGTTTGATTTTTACATCTGTTACAACGATATCTGTTTGAGAAGAATGAATGTTGTTAATGGAATCAATGGTGTAATACGTCGTTACTTCCTGATTAGGACTGTAGAAATAACTGACCAATCCATATCCGGCGGAAAGGTTGAATTTTTTAAAGGTGCTGTCAGCTACCTGTGCGCAAGTAATTAGCGGTAAAAGTAAGCCGGTTAAGAGTGTGAATTTCCGAAGCGAATGCTGTTGTCTTGTTTTCATATACTTTGCTCAACGATGAGGTTTTAGTGAATAAACAATTGTCAAATCAAAAACCTTTGGTCAAAAAGTGTTTTTTATAAAAAAATAATTCCGCCAAATTTACAGCGGAATTAGTTGATATTAAAATCGGTAAAGAGGAAAGCTTAGAATCGGTAGTGAAAACCGACATTTAATAGAGGTCCGCCGATTCCCAGCTCAGCATTTACGCCAAAATGTTTGGCAAAAGAATAACGCAATCCTGCATACGTTCTCAATGAAACCGGGAAATACAGATTAAATGGGTATTCATCCCTGGAAGTCAATTCTCCATTGATGAGCAATTTTCTTGTTTGATTATTGATACCAATACCTCCTCCCAGGTACACATCTAAATTCGGATTGGAAATAGGGAAGTGATAAGCCAGACGTATTTGTGTTTTAAAGCGATTGATAATGTATTCGGCATCACTTTGTGTCCCGCTGCTATCTGTCATTGTTCCGGTAGATCTTCTTTGCAGGTAGTAAAAATCAATTCCTAAACTAAACCCCGGATTCAGTAAATGATCGTACCGAAGACCAAAAGTTCCCAGGTTATTAAATCGGTTGAATTCAAATTGATCCTGATCGCTGTTGGTAGTTGATAAAGTATGAAGATTTAAAGTCGTTTTCGGACCGTAAGAAACTTCGAGGTAGTTCTTCATCTTTGGAGCTTGTTCCTGTGCAGATGAAAATGTCGTGCTTAGTAAAATAATTGTTGCAAGGGTGCCTGTTTTTTCGATTATTCTTTTCATGATGTTTAATTTTTTATTGGTTCTGTTTATTAGACAATTTTCAAGGCAAAATCCTTGGGTTGAAATGAAGAAAAAAGTCTTTTTTTTAGGTAGAATATGAAAAAAGGTTATTCTTTTAATAAAGTTTATTGAAGGCTTTGCGCTCTTCGTGAAGGCACAGAGAATTCTCAGAATCATTCTATGAATTCTAGCACAAGAGATTAAAAAAAAAGTCCGCTTTTGCGGACTCTTCAACAGTAAAGCAGGGGTGACTAACTTATTGCTTGATGAATTTTTGTTGTTGGGAACTACCGTTTTCAAAGACAATCGTGCAATAATAAATTCCGTTTGAAAAAGCTGCTGTTTCCACCTGGTAATTGAATTGATCTGCATGTGTTTCAAAAACAGTTCTGCCATTTGGATCTGTAATGCGAATCTGTTGCATCGGTAGGTCACTTTGAATGTGAAGTCCCGTTGTGGCAGGATTCGGTGCCAGTTTGAAAGAGGAACTGATTTCTTCTAATCCGGCAGAAGTATTGAAAACGAAACCCAAATCATCAATGAATAATTGGTTCCCGGCGCCGGATCCATTAGCGGAATTGCCAATGTAAACCTGGATGGTATCCGGATTACCACTTTCCATATAAGTAATCGGTATACTGAAACGAACGTAGCTTGAAGAGACATTTCCCTGATAATCGGCAATACCAATTGTTTCTGTACTTTGTGTTCCGGCATCCCATTTCGTTGAACTGAATTGCAATTGAAACGGTTCATTCCCGGTTGAAATTAATTTGTACCAGCCGATCAGAGAATCGGGGCGCTGAGTGAAAGCAGCTCCCATTGTTCCTGTTCCGCTCATCAGATCTACATTTCCCAGCATGATAATTCCGGGCAGGGTATCCATTTCACCGTCTCCGCCCATATCGCTTACACTTGTTACCAGTTTTAAAGCATAATTACCCGAATGAGCATCTGTTGATTTAAGAGCGGTTTCAGAGGCTCCGGCCATAGTCATAATGTTCATTCCGGACCAGTTTTGAGGATCTTCATAAAAGGTATAATCTACCCAGGTTTCAAATCCGCCGTTTGGAATTGATTGCGCGTTTGCAAAAGATGTTGCGCCTAATAATGCAAGTAATAAGAAATGTTTTTTCATCGTTTTTTCTTTTGATTTACACTACAGACAATTTCCTGCGAAAAAACCTTTGGTACTCCGTGAAAAAAAAATGAGTATCACAATGATAGCATAAGCTGTCAACTGATTAAAGCTTTGTGATCTTCGCATCTTCGCGGTAAAAAAAAACGCAGAGCAGAAGAGAAAGCAAAGAATTGTTTCGCTCCAAATAGTTACTTCTTCTTTTTGATTTTCCAGCTTCCGTACAATTCACTGATCCCTTCAACCAAACGGTGATCGCGTTTAGTAATTTTCTGCTGATCGTGCGAATAAACCGAAATACTCAATTCACAGCAATGCCTGATCGTCAAATCCGGATGATGATCCATTTGATCTGCTAATTTTGCCACTTCGACCAGGAAGAGTGCAAGTTCCGTTTGATTTGCGAATTTGATGACAGTTCTAAATCGATTCGCTATGATGCTCCAATTCATGAGAGTATAATTTATTAAGTGTTTCTATTGCTTTTTTTAATTGTGAGATGTCTTCAATCACAAAGTATTTCTGCTGGATCTCACTCGTACAAAAATCCGTTTGAAGAATGGTCTCCAGGTTGAAATCCGGATGGATCGCTTCCCTCGTTGAAATACTAGAAATCGATTCATGAAAAGAGGAAATGATCCCCGCTCCAAAAATGCGCAGTTTGTTCTCTTCGGAAATCAGCCCGAACTCAATGGTAAACCAATACAGACGCTGTAATTCCTGCAAGATACGCGAATCATAATTGAATCGCTTACCCAACATTCCGAATGCATGTACAAATTCCGAGTAGGCCGCATTACAAAGCAAGGGAATGTGTCCGAAAATATCATGGAACATATCCGGTTCTTCCAGGTAATCCAGTTTCTCTTTTGAACGCAGCCAAGTAGATGATGGAAATTTCTTTTCCGCCAGCAGATCGAAAAAATCTTCAACCCCGATCAAACCGGGTACGCAATAAATTTCCCAGCCGGTATTCTTTTTGAACCAATGATTGATGCGCTCGAAGTTGGGTAATTCCATTGGATTCAGGACATCCTTCATTCTTTCCAATGATTCCAGGTAATCGGAGCATGCTTTCTGTTTCAGGTTGTTCACTTGCCGCTCAAATAATAGCGACCATACAGCCAGATCTTCCCTTGTGTACTTTTCAAATTCTTGTTGCATCTCGAAAAAAATTAAATAAAAAAAGCCCGATTCATAAGAACCGGGCTTTTCAGCTATAAAGTTTACATAACGACTTATTCGGTTCCCTGGATTAGAAACTGATAATAATAAGTACTGATATGCATGTGTTTGTTCATGAGACAAATGTAAGGAAATGTTTTATACGCAACAAAAAACAATGTTATTGTTGTAATTTATTTAGAAATCGCTTTTATTATTCTGTTTTCATCAATCAATACATCTCTTAAGAGAACATGTGGAAATACGGTATGTTTTGATTGTAATTTGAATCCTTCCAGAATTTTAAGTAAAGAACTCGCTGTAATTAAGGATAAATGAATTTCACTAGTCGACAGATCTGAATCACATTCCGAAATAAACTGGTCTGAAAAATCAGGAGCCACAAGTAATGTTTTCACCACACGATGACCCAGGGATTCAGCAACATTTTTATATGATTTTATTTGTCTGGAAACACTTGAGAATTTATTATAACCCGATTCTTTTTGTGTTTTACATTCAACAATTATAATATCGTTATTTCCAACATTGATTAGGATATCCATTACATCCTTTGAGGTATTGATTTTCTTCTTTAAATCATCATCGATGGATAATCCCAATTGAGTGAATATTAATTTGGTGACTTCTTCAAACTTAAGACCAAGGTCAGCTTCTTTTAATAAAAGCC
>CAMPIU010000180.1 GCA_946886545.1 uncultured Flavobacteriales bacterium
GTGCAGCAGTTGGAATAATACGCAACATAAT
The DNA here is from genome assembly GCA_946886545.1 of uncultured Flavobacteriales bacterium. The sequence goes on from CAMPIU010000180.1 coordinate 32, forward strand.
CACATCTTTAGGAACTACCGGATAAATTACGATTGAACAAAAAATATTGTAGTTTTCACGTAAATCGAACGTCAAATTCGTTGCTTCCGCCAGGTTTCCTTTCATGAAAACCGGAGTTACAGGAGAATTCGTAGCACCGATATCAAATCCGGCATTCTTAAATCCGGATTGAAGTGCGTCTGCGATCTCCCACAGTTTGTTTTTCAATTCAGGACGTGTACGCAATAACTCCAAACGTTTGCGGGCTCCGATCGTAATTGTGATAGGCAATGCTTTTGCAAACATTTGAGAACGCATGTTATAGCGGAAGAATTCAACAATTGATTCTTTCGCACAAATAAATCCTCCGATTGATGACATGGATTTTGCGAAAGTCCCGAATAATATATCTATTTCATTCTGAACACCCTGAGCTTCACCGGCACCTTGACCGGTTTCTCCTAATGTACCGAATCCATGTGCATCATCAACGAATAAACGGAAGTCGTATTTTCCGGATTTACGGAACTCAATAATTTCTTTTAATTTTCCCTGATCCCCGGCCATTCCGAAAACCCCCTCAGTGATCACCAAAATACCACCACCGGTAGTTTCAGCCAAACGAGTAGCATTTCTCATTTGCTTGTCAAAGCTTTCCATATCGTTGTGCTGGAATACGAAACGTTTACCTGTGTGTAAACGCATACCATCCAAAATACAAGCATGTGCTTCCGAATCATAAACAATGATATCACTGCGGTCAACCAAACAGTCTATTGCAGAAACCATTCCCTGATAACCAAAGTTCAAAAGAATACAATCCTCCATCCCCATGAATTCAGCTAACTCATTTTCCAGTTTTTCGTGCTCACTTGTTTGCCCCGTCATCATACGAGCCCCCATCGGGTAAGCTAAACCGTATTGTTCTGCCGCTTTTGCATCAGCTTCACGAACTTCCGGATGATTAGCCAATCCTAAATAGTTGTTCAAAGACCAAACCAAACACTCTTTTCCGCGGAAAATCATTTTGTTACCTAATTCACCCTCTAACTTTGGAAAGGTGAAATAACCATGAACTCCTTTGGAATACTGTCCGATAGGTCCACGATTACGTTCAATTTTATCAAAAATATCTGCCATACTTGTTCATTTTCCATTAACCAATTTTGTACATGGCTAACAGTTAAGACTGCAAATTTAGCAGTATTATAGCTCATATTACCAATTCATGATGAAATTAATTAACTAAGAAATGAACAGAGGGATTTATAGATAGAAAAAGATTAGTAGTGGTGATTTTTTTTTTGGCACTACTAAATCTAAAATGCTTCGTCCGTGTCGACGAGATAACGTTCTTTAATGATGTTGCAGTGATGAATAACGTGTCCCACGATGATCCAGCCAAGATTGCGCGGAGTATTCGGACAGTTGTTTGCCGTGCCGATAGAATCCAGCATGGAGTCGGTCATTCCTTTAAAAAGGGAAATACTTGCTTTGCGGACATCTATGAATTCGGATCTCAGATCTTCCAGTGTGCGCTGATCGGTGTTGTTGTGCTGACTATACCAGCCTTCATCAAATCCATCCAGTGCGGTTTTATCTTTGCGCGAAAAGCGAAGAGCCCGGTATTGAAAAATGCGCTCTGTTTCTATGAAATGAAGAATAACGCCTTTTAATGTCCATTTATCATCCGCATATTGGAAATCGGCCTTGGATTTTGGCAGACTTGCGATAAAATCAGCTGTGTCATCCATATCTTTTTGCAAGGCAAGCATCAGGTCATCCTGACCAATTGTGCGTTCAAAATAATACTTCGCATAAGCTGGAGCAAACTCCGGATTTGGTCTTCCTATGAAACTCATGAATGAAATTTTGATTTTTTCAAAGTTAAGCATATTTCCAGCTGGTAAGATGTCTTATCAGATAAAGCCATTAAATTTGAAGAAAAAACGCATGAATCGAATTACCTTCACCACCATCTTATTAGTTTTTTCTAATTTTTCTTTCGGTCAAATCATTCAATCCCATATTGTTCGGGAACAGGTTTTGGATCAGTCTTTTAATCATGCACTTATTGGTTCGGTAAATAATCGTTTGCTGGGTTTTTCTGAAGCGAAGGATGTTATGAATATCGATGTTTACGATAGCGATTCATTGAATTTATTATTTCGTGAGCAGATTCAGTTGGTCGAAAATGACAAATATGATCTGGAAATACAAGGAGTTTACAGGATTAGGGATCAATTTAAACTGCTTGCAACCGGTTTTTCAGTCAGCACGAACCAATTTGCAGTTTTTATCTACTCCATTCAGGAAAACGGAAAATTAAGCCAGAAATTTCAAAGAACGCTTTTTGCGGATAAACCGAAAGCCGATTTGACAGTCCTGAATAACGTGCAGACCAGTTCAGATAATTCGACCCTGCTGGTTCATGTTGCTTTTGTAAATGACTACGAAAATTATGTAGATCATCATGTATGTGTTTACGATGAGAATTTGACTAACCTGTTTAAGACGGATTATACCTCCTTTCCCAAATCGACTGTTAAAGAGAAGTACCTTTTGTCCTACTGTAACGGAACTGATCATTTGTATGAATTGAAGCAGGAAGTGATTTATAACAAATCCATCAAGAAATATCAGACAGAAGTCAGACTTCGAAAATATGATTTTAAAGGTATTCAAACCATTCATACTCAAACATTAAAATTCGGTGACGGATTTTTACTTGCTGATATCCGGATGAGAGAGACGGACGATACTCTTCAGTTATTTGCCTCTCTTTTGGGAAGTTCAAAAAAGGAAATTACCGGGATTAGAGGCGTTTATGCTGCTAAATTCAATCCGGATCTTTCAATAAAGTATTCGAAGTCTCAGGCCTTTTCCCCGGCAACAAAGGCAAAAAGTCTCAGAGGATATGAGAATGCCGGGGAACTGGATGTGCCTTTGCTTTATGGCTTAAACAATTATTTTACCGACAGCAAAGGAAATAATTACCTGCTTTATGAACGCACCTCCCAAACGGTTTCCAGTGGATTGACGGAATTTTATTACGGATCTGTAATAGCTGTAAAAATTAATCGGGAAGGAACTGTAGAATGGGAGACCTTTATTGCAAAGTCTCAGTTCTTCAAAGAAAAAGGAATTCCTATTTTCATTGTGCTTCCGAATGTTGCATTTTCCTTGCCGTTCGCGATCCGCCTCTCAAAAGACAGCAGACAATATTTATCATTTAAACCCATGATGAAAAATGATGAACTGTACCTGATCTACAATGACAATCCTGTAAATGAGGGCAAAACTATGGTACAGGCAAGAGAAAATATGATAAACATCAATCAAAGTGTTCCTTTTGTAATTCATCTTTCTGCGACAGGAAAGGTTGAATACCAGATTCAGAAAAACCTGAAGATCGGGGCAGAGAACCAACGAATCATTTATTCTGTTTTAGAAGGTACAACTTTGTTTACGCTTCGTGATTCGGGTAAAAAAGAAGTCTTGCAACGGATTACTTTTGAATAAAATCAAAGGTTTTTATCCAGTAGGTAAACAAATGCGGCCATACTTGCACAGCCCAGCTCAAGCTCACGTTTGTTAACACTTTCAAACACATCACTTGCGGCGTGGTGGAAGTCAAAGTAACGCTGTGAATCAGGAACGAATCCGAACAATGGAATTCCTTCATAGGATGATTTTAAAGGACTGATATCCACCCCGCCATAACCTGCTTCAAAATGATGTAAATCGTAAGGGGCGAGCAGGGGTTCAAATCCTTTGATTAATTGAACAAAAGACGCTTTCCCGTCACACTCAAAACCATCCGGGCTGAATCCACCGCGGTCACTTTCTACGGCTGCAATTTGATTTTGATTTTCCTGCTTTGCCCATTTTGCATAGGCCTGTCCTCCTTTATTTCCATTTTCTTCGTTCATAAAGAAAACTACCCGGATTGTGTGTTTGGGTTTGATTTCCGAAGCTTTCAAAATACGCAAGGCTTCCAGGCAATGTACAATTCCGGCTCCGTCGTCGTGAGCGCCTTCACCGGCATCCCAGGAATCCAAATGTCCGCCTATGGTGATGATTTCGTTTGGTTTTTCGCTCCCAGTTAGTTCTCCCATAACATTGAATGAAGGTTCATCAGGGAAATCCCTGCAATCCATTTCCATGATAAAAGTTACTTTTCCTTTTGAAATTGCTTTTGAGAGTTCGTTGGAAGAAATGGTAGATAATGCTCCGGCCGGAATTTTTGAAACACCATCTTCGTAATACATGGAACCGGTATGTGGAAAATGGTCTTCGGGCAAAGCCAATGAGCGGATCACAACCCCTACAGCACCTAATTTTGCGCTTTCAACTGCTCCATGGCCGCGAATGCCATAACAGCCTCCGTATGCTTTAAAGGTGATAATATCCGCAGGATTCATTGCCTGATTCAGGAAAACGATCTTTCCCTGTACGCTTGCTTTCGTAGCTTTTTTCAGGTCTTCCAGCGATTTGAATTCGATCACTTCGGCTTTCAATATTCCATTCGTTCCGATTGAACCTCCCAATGCCAAAATATCAACCGGGACAATCTCTCCGGAACCACTTTGAAACCAGGCAGCTTCTTTATTTCCTCGTTCCCAGTGTGGAACCATGATGGGTTGTAAGTAAATTTTATCAAAACCGTAGGATTCCATTTTCCGTTTTCCCCATTCCACCGCCATTTGGGCCTGAGCCGAACCGGAAAGCCGTGGCCCCACACCTTTACACAACGAACGCAGGTCCTCGTAAGATTTTCCTCTTACTAAAGCTTCGTCGAACAGTTTGCGGATAACAATGGAATCAGTTTGACTAAAAGCTGTGCTTATACTGAAAAGAATTGTAACCAGAAATAGCTTGTGGAATAACATGCCTGAATTTTTGTTTGATGCTACGCGAAAATAGGAAAAGAATTGAGAATTGAAAATTGAGAATTGAAAAGGGGAATTAGTGATAATTCGAAGAATTGTTCTCAACTTTTCAATTTTACATTCTACATTTTCAATTTAAAGTATCTTTGCAAAAAATTATTTTATGGCATTGAAATGCGGAATAGTTGGTTTGCCGAATGTTGGGAAGTCAACTTTGTTTAATTGTTTGTCAAACGCTAAAGCGCAATCTGCGAATTTTCCTTTCTGTACAATCGAACCGAATGTGGGAACTATTTCAGTTCCGGATCCACGTTTGGAGAAATTGGAATCGATGGTAAATCCGGAGCGTGTGGTTCCTACAACGATGGAGATTGTTGATATCGCAGGTTTGGTGAAGGGGGCTTCTAAAGGTGAAGGTTTGGGGAATCAATTCCTGGCAAATATCCGTGAAACTGATGCGATTTTGCATGTATTACGCTGTTTTGAGGATGGAAACATTATCCATGTAGATGGACGTGTAGATCCCGTTAGTGATAAAGAGATTATTGATATCGAATTGCAGTTGAAGGATTTGGAATCGATTGAAAAACGCATCCAATCTTTGGCCCGAAACCTGAAATCTGGTGATAAGGAAGTTATAAAGGAGAACGACCTGGCATTGGCAATTAAGGCTACATTGGAGCAGGGTAAATCTGTTCGTTCCATGAGCTTTGATGAAAAGGAACAGGAAATCGTACAGAAATTCCAACTGATCACATCGAAACCGGTTATGTATGTTTGTAATGTGGAAGAATCTGCTGTAAAAACAGGAAATGCTCACGTGGATGCGGTTCGTGAATCGGTGAAAGATGAAAATGCTGAAATTTTAATCGTTGGAGCAAAAATCGAAGCGGATATTACGGAATTGGAAACATACGAGGAGCGTCAAATGTTCCTGGAAGAACTTGGTTTGGAAGAACCGGGTGTCAATCGTTTGATCCGTTCGGCTTATTCCTTATTGAACTTGCAAACGTATTTCACTGCCGGAGTAAAAGAGGTGCGCGCATGGACTGTTCCGGTAGGAGCAACCGCACCACAGGCTGCAGGAGTTATCCACACCGATTTTGAAAAAGGATTTATCCGTGCTGAAGTAATGAAATACAATGATTACACTACTTTGGGTTCCGAAGCTGCCGTAAAAGAAGCCGGGAAATTTAAAGTAGAGGGGAAAGAATACATTGTGCAGGATGGTGATATCATGCATTTTAGATTTAACGTGTAAATTCCGGAAATTCCATTGAAGGGCATTCGTTATTCAACGGATGCCTTTTTTGTTGTTACTTTTCAATAAAAGAGATTAGTTATTCACAATCTCAACATTCAATCTCAACTAATTGAATTTCAATAAGTATTTTCGGTAAAAGGAATTGATTATTTACAAGTTTATTTAAACCACTAACGAAATTCAACTGAATTCTAAAGACATTCAGAAAGTAAAAAATTACGTCACTTAACGAATTTGATATATAGTTTGCTAATTCGAAATTGTAATTGCAATGAGAATGGTTCAAT
>CAMPIU010000181.1 GCA_946886545.1 uncultured Flavobacteriales bacterium
CTTCCGATACTATTTTAGTACTCAAATCAATGTAAATTAAACGCATGAATGTGTGATATTTTTCCTTTTCAGGAAGACTTGCTCCATGAAGCTTTGCCGTCATTGAAAAATAGGTTTCTGCCATCACAACTAAATCTTTATTAATAAAGAATAATTTCTGGTCGACTATTGAACCCCAAGAACTCAAATAGCTTGCAGTCGCGTTGTATTTATCCCTCCCACTTTTCAATCCTTCTACTTCAGGAACTGGTATCTCACAGATTTCACGGGTGTTGGATGAGTAATTGCGAATAAAGATCATTTTATCATACCCATCAGCAGTGAAAAAAACATCGTCATTCACTGAGTAATTATTTTTAGATATGAAGTGATTGTATTTGAGTTTTTTGCCTGCAATTGGATTAGGTGATTTTTCAAGAATCTCTCCCTCTAGATTCATTAAAAGAATCTGCTTTTCAAAAGCAGCAACGAAGGTTTTGCTATTAACAAAATGAATTGCGGAAAATTCTCCTTGGTCTGTTCCCGCTTTTGCAATTAAGTCAACGATTTGATCTTGTCCGGCAGCATGAATAGTTATTAAGGAGAATAAAATTATTAAGCGGAAAATAAATCTCATGTTTAGATCATTATAAATTAGAACATAAATTTAAAAATTAATAATGGGCATTGAGTCTACTTATTAACTTTGCACAAAATCCATCATATGGCAGATATCAAAGTAACAATTATTGACCGCGAGGGAGTTGAACACGTTTTGGACGCTCCGACAGACATGAACATGAATATCATGGAATTGTGCAAGGCTTACGAACTACCTGTGAAGGGAGAATGCGGCGGAATGGCCATGTGTGCTACTTGTCAATGTTATTTGGAATCTGAGACTCCTTTGGATGAACAAAGCGATGCCGAATTAGATATGCTTGATCAGGCGTTTTTTGTAAAACCGAATAGTCGTTTGGGTTGTCAGATTCACATTTCAGAAGCGATTGACGGGATTGTTTTGCGCCTGGCACCGGAGGCAGAATGATTTCTTCATTCTAATTAAGTAATTTGACTTACCCTCCCCCTTTATCCCCCTCCTGCGCCTATGCTGATCGCGTGTCGCCAATAGCTTATGCTTACGCCATAGCTTCAGCATAGGCGCATAGCGATGGCACAAGCTTCAGCGCAAGCATAAAGGGGGAATTAAAAATTGCACATTTTTGAGAAGAAGTTAGTCTAATTGCTAATTTAAAAATGTGAGCTTCAACTTGCTCAGACAACTTCCTTTCTAATAAAAACCACTCAAAAAATCAGCTGAAAGGCAGTGAAATCGTTAGTTAAACTTTTAACAAAAGTCGCTCTATACTCGCTCTAAAGTCGCTCTATACTCCCTTGATCTACGCTTTACTCATGAGGTATCGGAAAAGCGGACTAATTTGATTGTTTCAAAGGGTCGTCCGAGTACCGAACCTATGCACATTTTTGAGAAGGGTTGTTATCTAAAGTACGAGCAAGTATGCTCGCACCAGCTTAATGGAAATTACTTAAAGCACGCAGATTTGATAGATTCCGTAGATTTTATCTGGAATTTCATTATTACTCATCATAAAGTAAATGTAAGACCGGTTCCAAGGCTGAAGATACCAAGCTGTCTTCTGAGGTTTACTTTCGACCAGATTTCTCTTCCTGAGAACCAATATTCGGATTCTTCCATTGCCCGGAATTTCTTTCTGTTGAATTGAAAAGCATACTGGTAGCGGAAACCTACATGAAACAGGATTCGCTTTGTAAGTGGATAATTCATTCTAAAACCGTACATAAAGATCAAACCGCGAAATTCTTCTGTCTGTGAATCCAGTAATTTGTCCTTCACCTGTGCAGTTTGACCGGGAAGTTGCGGATCCATCAGTTCCACTTCCAAATTCCTGTCGGGAAATTGAATCAACGAATATCCTACCCCTATTTCACTTGCAAAACCACAGGGAACCCGGCTATCATTTAATGAGATGAGAACTTTGGGCATAAAAATGCTTTCACGAATTGGAAGATAAGCGACTTTTGCCATGGCATATTCCGTAATCATTGTTCCGGCAGTGTCTTTATAATTCCTGGTAATTTCATCTCTTGACTGCAAATTGACCCGATAAAAACGCTGTGAAAATTCGACTCCGAAACCTACTGATTCCGTAATTGCAATATTCAAACTGGTTCTATGTGCCACATCAAGCAGGTTATAAGAGCTATTCAGCATTCCCTTCTTCGAAACATAACCTTTGCGTTCACCAAAGATATTCTGGAAGAGTGGGAATTGGCCCTGACCATCCACTTCCAGGAAAATCCGACGACCATAATATCCTACTTCCTGGGCATTTGAAAATGACGCACACAGCAGCAAGCAAAAAAGGAGTATTTTTTTAATAGTCATTTTTCGCTTGTTTTAGTTGGTTAAACATCCCATTCAAACGAGAACCGATACTGTGTTTGGAGGCAGGTTCATTGACATAATATGATCTATCCAAAACCAATTCACCTGTTTTCAAATCCAGGACATAGAATTGCCAATCGGAATAATGCCCGGAAAGAATAGCTATCGGAAAGTAGACCAAGCCTACGGGAAGCAGCACAGTAAACAAGACCACATTTCCAGCATACAAATCCGGTGCGTAGGTATGCTGATATTCGAAAAACAGTAATTTATCCGTTTTAAACTTTGTTTTTACCTTATTGAGTCCGGGAACATCCAAGACGAAATAATCGTTTTCATAATCCGTAATTGCACGAGTCAGACTGCGCTGTAGCATAGCATAATTATTCCAATCTTCCGCACTTAATGTTTCCAGGTCTTTCAGGCTTAAACTTTCTACATGAATATTCAGGTCCGCTGCATTCGCATAAATTTCTTTGAAAACCAGATCCTTTGTCCGGAAGGTTTTGTAGACATCGATTTCAGTTGATTTGGTGGTTTCAAAAATTGCAGGCTGGAACAAAAGCAAGGAATCCATCTTCAAATGAACTTCTTCATCGTATTTAAAGAGCTCCAGGTTCTCTTGTTCTGCATCTGTCATTAAATTAAACTCATCTTTATCTTTATCCAGTTCACTTTTCCCGATGGAGAACTGTCTGAATTTATTTATGAAGTTGGTATCTCGAAGAATATCCGAAATTCCATACATGTAAAACTTGGCAGAATCGATCCCGAAATCCTCTGTAACTCCTTTGGATTGGTTTTCAATTACGGCATATTTATCCCATTCAGCAGCGTCAAATTTGGATTTGGAAGCAGTATCCTGTTTTAATTCTTTCTGGTAAGCAAGTGTTTCGCTGAAGTTCTTTGATGAAAATTTACTCCTTTCGAAATCATCACTCTTAACCAGTAACTGAATGGCGGTTTCATAACACTTCTTTGCAATCAGATCGCTCGTATCAGCCTGATAGGTGTCGTAAATGATCCGCAAACCCATTGCCTGTTTCCCTGCTTTCGGAAGCACGTTAATGAGTTGATTCAGGACGGAAATTTGTCCTTCGTAATATTTTGGCCTTTTCCGGTTTATGGAGTAAGAAGTAGAAACATAACTATAAGTCTCTTTCTTAATGGTAGATTTCATTATATCCAACCAGGCCTGTGACTTAACATTCTTTAAAAATGCCGATTCCGGATATTTTTTCTCCAGTATATAAATTGCATAAAGTGCTTCAACCGGTTCTTCCGCATAAACCTTATTCAAAACATATTCAAACCTCGCTATGTCCCGGATGTAAAAAAAAAGGAGACTATCCTGATACAAAATGTCCTTTTCCCAATCTTTAAATGTGGCTATCTGATCGGAAACCTGCTCTTTCCTCTTGGCCAAGTTCGGATGAGACATCAGGTAATCGTTGTATTTAAACTTTGCAGATATCTCGTTCCTTTTAAAATCAAAATACATTTCCGGAACGTACATTTGATCCGTATTGAAATAGGTTTTATCCAGTTTCATTTCTTCAAACGGCAAATACGAATACAGCAACACGTCAAATGTTTTATTTATTTCACTTGACCGGTACCCGGCATCATGCACCATTTTAACAGCCAAACGATCTGCTTCCAGTTCATTTTCTCTTGAATAATTGCTTAAAAAACGGGCTTTTTCATTGTAAGAATAGAATTTTTCCCTGGTCGCATATTCAAAAAGGTCCAATACGTGATGTTCCTGGTAATGAATGATCTCATGCGACAATACGAAAGCCAGTTGGGCTTCAGAAGTCAGCTGGGCAATTAATCCGGTGGTAACGAAGACAATTCCCTGTCGCGTGGAAAAGGCATTTGCTTCCGTAGAATTGTAGACATAAAACCGCAATTTCCCTTCCAGATCGCTTTCTCCGGCAATCAACCTGTCTCCCAGATTCTGCAGATAAGAACTGATCGTGTCTCCGAATGTCACATTTCCCGAATGCAAAATTTCGTCAATGGAATAATTGATCTGTTCAACAAAAAACTCTCTTTTTCTATGGTTTAATGATTTCAGATCTTCCCGGTCGTCCTGTTTAATTTTGGTAAGTGTGGTATTGGAGAAATCTTTTGGGACCGGACCTTTACTGCACAGGGGTTTGTATTGATTAAAATCTGTTTGGGCAGTTGACTGAAAGAAAACGATCAAAAAGCCGGAAAAAAGTATTTTTCTGCGGCTCAGCATTTGATGTTTTCCGGGAGTAAACAAACTGGAATCGGTTCCATTTTGTGTTTATTGGCTTTATTCAGTTTGTGGTAAATTGCCAGAACCTCTTTTTGTCGCGGGTTCAATGTTTCTTCATTTCCGGTAAAATCCATAGCCCATTCAAGTTCAGGATAAGTTGCTCCCATCTGATCTTCATCGGAACGTCCATCTTCCCACAGACCATCCGTAGGTTTTGCGGTTAAAATAGAATCAACAATGTTTAGCGATCCGGCTAATTCAAATACTTCTGTTTTAGTCAAATCAGCTATCGGGCTCAGATCCACACCTCCATCACCATATTTGGTGAAGAAGCCCACTCCAAAATCTTCGATTTTATTTCCGGTTCCGGTAACCAAAAGTCCATGAGTTTGTCCCAGGGCATACAATGTTGTCATTCTTAATCTTGCCCTGGAATTTGCCATTGCAAGATGATTTTCAACTGTCATGGAAGGGAATGTTCTCTCGAGCTGGTGAAAGGTATCCGTTAAATCAATCGTATGTGCTTCCACATTGGAAAAATTGGTCAGCAACCAATCAATATGTTCAGTTGCACGGCTTAGTTCAGCCTTCGGTTGGCGGATCGGCATATTCAGTACCAGCACTTTCAGACCTGTTCTTGCACACAATGTTGAAGTGACAGCACTATCCACACCGCCGGATATTCCAACAACAAATCCGTTCACTCCGGCATTTAATGCGTATTGCTTCAACCAATTTGATATATAATCGATTACTTGTAGTTCTTTTTCCATAAATCTCGATAGTAAAAATAAAAAAAAAATCCCGTCCTGACTAAGCCGAGACGGGATTTATAAGAACTTATCCTGTATTTATTTAGAACAAAATACCGATTTTCAAACAAAATTGAGTTTGTGTGGTTTTCAATCCAAAATAATCTGAACTTCCTGCAGATCTGTTGAACAATGTTTTGTTTTGATTGCTTCCCTCAATGTTGATCGGTGTTAATCCGTAATAGAATCCTAATTCGGCAAACAACATGGTACTTCCCGTAAAGGTCCATTGAGCACCACCTGCTACACCTAAAGAGCAGCGAATAGCGCTTACATCATTTCCATAAGGGGTTTTCATACCTTCCATTTCAGAAGTTGTTGAAGGATAAGCCGATGATCCTGCTTCAATTGCATCGATATTCGTTCCATTCGCTCCCATTCCGAAAATTTTTCCCTGATCTGTTTTACTGGATTTGATAAGGAAACTTGTTCTTGCTCCGAATTTTCCATAATAACGGAAATCGCCCAATGCATTTGTTCTGAACATCAACATCGTTGGGATGGTTGCATAAATATTTTTATACTTTCTTCCTGTTAATAGAAAGACATTATCCGTATTCGGCTCTTTCACATCTTCCTCCTGGATGATGGTTCTGTCATTATAATAATAATAGGTGTTTTTAACCCCAACCATTTCAATTTTGTAGGATTCAAAATCAAACTCTACACCAGTTGCAAAACCAATATTGTCATTGAAATTGAAATTGATATTTAATCCGAATGCGTTTTGAACACCCACTCCGTCTTTCTCGATTACAGTGGTTCCCGGTTTTGTGAAATTCAAGCCCAACTGATAGGCAAGACCCATATTCACTTTTTTATCAGTCCCTCCGTCCTGAGCGAAAATTGAAGCTGAAATACTTACAGCTAAACATG
>CAMPIU010000182.1 GCA_946886545.1 uncultured Flavobacteriales bacterium
CCATTGAACAACACTCGGGCTTGATTTATCCTGCATTTTTACTACTGTTTCAAAGAACGTAGTTGGGTTTGCAGACATTGTAAAGTCAGCAACCGGGTTTGCAATCACATTCGCAATTCCAGGATATGATGCGGTTGTTACACATCCCAATTCTGAAATTACTGTCACGTCAATGGTGTAAATTCCTGCTGCTGTGTAAATATAATGGATGCTGTCATTCCCATAAACAACTTTCTCATCGCCATTCCCTAATTGGACCAATACTGAATCGATCGGATCATCATTATCTATAGAAGTCGGATCCAAATAGAAGATCAAATCTCCGGGTAGACAAGAATACGGTTTATTCGCATAATAAACAGGAGCAAGTGAAGTTGGGAAATTGATTATCATACAAGTATCAGTACTTGGCGAACCACATGCTTCCGTTAATTCTACACAATATTGTGTCGCTGAGCTTACCGGATCCACCACGATCGATGTTCCTGTTCCGATTAGTACTCCGTTTTCTTTCCAGGTAAATGTGTAATTTGAATTTGCAGGACCATTTCCTCCGATACCATTTACACTGATAGTTGTTGAAGATTCCGGACAGATAATTTGATCCGGAGTTACATAAGTAATCTGTAAAGCTGGCGGTTGAGCTAATGTTTCGGTCTCAGTAATAATACAACCTAGTGCATCCGTAACGGTTACCGTGCTCATTCCTACATACAGATCATTTGCAGTAGCAGAAGTTGAAGCTGAATGATCCCAGGAATAGCTATAAGGAGGAGTTCCCTGAGCAACAGCAACGGTTAAAATTCCATCATTAGCTGCATGACAGGTTACATCACTAACAACAGAAAAGTATGCTGTCATTCCCGGAATCTCATTTACCGTAACATTTACAGTTCCTGTACAACCGATATTTGATGTGATAACACAAGAATAAGACCCGGCTGATAAACCTGTTGCAGTTTGAGTAGTTTGAGCAGCTGGATCACTCCATGCATAAGATAAAGTTCCAACTACAGGAGCCATATTTGCTGTTGCAGTACCATCAGCACCTCCCGGGCATGAAACCAAAGTTGAGGTAGCTGAATATGCAACCGGGTTAGCACCAACTGTTATGGTAGTTGTTCCCGTACATCCGTTTGATAGAGTAACCGTACAAGTATAAGTTCCCGGTAAAAGTCCGGTTGCAGTTTTTGTTGTTTGACCAGCTGGATCATTCCACTGATAGGTAGCCGTTATTCCCGGAGGATTTCCAGCTACGGTGAAATTTGCTGTTGCAGTCCCATTCTGTCCCATTGGACATGAAGCATTTGTTTGTGTAGCGCTATAAGTAGCATTGATATTTGTTACCGTTACAGTTGCCGTAGTTGGTGGCACTGCTTGCCCGTTAGCCGGGTTCGGACTTGAATTAACTGTTACTGTATAAGTTCCCGGTGCAACATTGCTAACGGATTGAGTTGTTGGGTTTCCAGGAGTATTCCAAAGATAAGTATAAGGAGCAAATCCCCCGTTTACAGTAACATTAACAGAACCTGTCGCCTGATTACAAGTGGCAGGAGTTTGGGTTGCAGTAGCACTGAAGCTAACCCCATTACAGCTAACACTTCCGGTTGACGGGTTCGATGAATTCGGTTGCAAGCTGATCGTTCCGGCAGATCCGTTAAAGTTTGTTACCAATAAAATGTAAACCTGTCCGGCAACTGCACCATTAATATCAACATATTCAGTAGCAGAAGCAGAATAAGAACAATCTACAGTTGGTGTACCCGGTCCGATAGGACAACCGGCCCCAACACTCGTATATGGTCCATATAAGGCAAAATCTACATCTATTCCTGTTCCTCCAGCTGTTGTTTGTGTTAAGGTCAGATGGACACTTCCGCTTGTCCCGATTGAAAAGGCCAGCCAGTTCGCATTAGGTGTTGAACCTAAGCATTGATAGCTTCCCATACTTGGAACACCCGTGTTACTTGAATAGGAACCTGCAGTTGAACACCCTGCCTGGTTACAGTTTGCACCGGGGGCAAGTTGTGCAAGTACATTCAAATTCAGTAGTAAGCCTAATGAAAGTAATGTATTTTTAATCGTTCTCATATCATTAAAATCTCTTAGTAAATTGGTTAGATAGAATATTCGGCTGCATAGCCGGTAATTACACCATTAATGGTTTGAATCAATGCTGCGAACTCTTCTTTTGTAAAAACAGCCTGTGATTCAATAATAATAGAAGTTACATCATCACTTAAAACAAAGGAAGTAATTCGGGCATCATTAGTTAATAAAGTTTCAAGAGCTCCTTTTTGAGAAACACTTATTCCCGCAAGTCCAATTACATGATGCGCTTTCACACCTGATAAGATATCAATACCGTCAATCTTATTTTGATTCATCTTATTTTGAACTGTAGAACCGGATAATTCGTAAATTTTTTCGTACACCTGCCCAAAGGACTGAAAGCTACATAAAGCAAGGCCAAAAGTGATTAGTAGAACAATTTTCTTCATCTATAAATTATTGATAACACATGCAAAAGACGAAATTATTAAGGATAGGTTGTCTCTTCATTTTTAAAATATTATCAAGCCCCTCTTTTGAAGAAACAAAACGGGTCTCACACCGATTATATTTTGATTACTTATAATGTTCCATAAAATTTCGGCTTCATTTTTAAAATTAGTTACATTTGCCCCACGTAAAACAAAAGCATTTAATAATATGTCAAGTAAATACCAAGCACAGATTGACGCTTTTATGGATAAAGTAAAAGCAACCAACGGTCATGAAGCAGAATTTTTGCAAGCTGTTCATGAAGTTGCTGAGGCAGTTATTCCTTTTATGGAAGAAAACCCAAAATACAAGACCGCAAAAATTTTGGATCGTATCGTTGAGCCGGAAAGAACGATTATTTTCCGAGTTCCGTGGTTGGATGATAAAGGTGAAATTCAGGTGAATCGTGGTTACCGTGTAGAATTCAACTCTGCAATCGGTCCATACAAAGGCGGACTTCGCTTCCACCCTTCCGTAAACCTTTCTATCTTGAAATTCTTAGGATTTGAGCAAATCTTCAAAAACTCACTAACTACTCTTCCGATGGGAGGTGGTAAAGGTGGTTCTGATTTTGATCCTAAAGGAAAATCAGACAATGAAGTAATGAAATTTTGTCAATCTTTTATGACTGAGCTTTCTCGTCATATTGGTGCTGATACCGACGTTCCTGCAGGAGATATCGGTGTAGGTGGTCGTGAGATCGGTTACATGTTTGGTCAATACAAACGTATTCGTAACGAATTTACAGGAGTTTTAACAGGAAAAGCACGTAACTGGGGAGGATCTTTGATTCGTCCGGAGGCTACCGGTTATGGTACTGTATATTTCGCAAAAGAAATGTTAGCTACTAAAGAAGATTCATTCCTTGGTAAAACAGTTGTGGTTTCCGGTTCAGGAAACGTTGCTCAATATGCTTGTGAAAAAGCTACTCAATTGGGCGGTAAAGTGGTTACTCTTTCAGATTCATCGGGTTATATTTATGATGCGGAAGGTATCGACGCTACGAAATTGGCTTTCATAATGGAATTGAAAAACGTAAAACGTGGTCGAATTGAAGAATACGCTAAACAATTCCCTTCTGCTAAATTCGTTTCAGGAAAACGTCCTTGGGAAGTGAAAGCTGACATCGCGTTGCCTTGTGCTACTCAAAACGAATTAAATGGTGACGAAGCAAAAGCATTGATCGCAAATGGTGTGATCTGTGTTGCTGAAGGTGCAAATATGCCTTCTACTCCGGAAGCAATAGCTGCATTCCAGGCTGCTAATGTGTTATTCTCTCCGGGGAAAGCTTCTAACGCAGGTGGTGTTGCAACTTCAGGTTTGGAAATGTCTCAAAACTCTTTACGCTTAAGCTGGTCTGCTGAAGAAGTAGATGCTAAATTACACGGTATCATGATTTCTATCCATGAAGCATGTGTGAAATACGGTAAAGATGCAAAAGGAAATGTTGACTATGTGAAAGGTGCAAATATTGCAGGTTTCGTGAAAGTTGCTGACTCTATGATTGACCAGGGATTGGTATAATCTGAAAAACAAATATTCCAAAACCGTCTTGAGTAATCAAGGCGGTTTTTTTATGTTCAAAATCACGTACACAAACTACCTTTACCATCCTCCTCCTTTCTCCCCATCCAAAGGGGGAAACCCGAAATGCACTTTTTTAGCACTGATTTTCGATTTGAAATTCGTAATTCGTAATTCGCAATTCAGTACATTTGCGTGCGATATTCAATATGGAAAAAGAAAAAACAAAACGATTGATTGATTTTGATCGAACAGGCTTTGACAACGAAGAACTTGTCACGATTTATAAAGCAATTGCAAAACCTCGCCTGATCGAGGAAAAAATGCTTATCCTTCTTCGTCAGGGGAAGATCACCAAGTGGTTTTCCGGCTGGGGACAAGAAGGTATTTCCGTGGGATCCGCATACGCGATGAAAGAAGAAGAATTCATCCTTCCAATGCATCGTAATTTGGGTATATTCACCACACGTGGAATTCCTTTGAATCGTCTTTTTGCTCAATTCCAGGGAAAAATGTCGGGATTCACAAAAGGCCGTGACCGTTCTTTCCATTTTGGGACAAAGGATTACAATATTGTTGGAATGATCTCACATCTTGGTCCGCAGCTTGGGATCGCAGATGGAATCGCATTGGCAAATAAATTAAAAGGAAACAATAATGCAACAATCGTATTTACCGGAGACGGTGGTGCATCGGAAGGAGATTTTCATGAATCACTGAACGTTGCTGCAGTTTGGGACCTTCCCGTAATTTTTGCAATCGAAAATAATTGCTGGGGATTATCTACTCCAAGTAACGAACAGTTTCGCTGCAAACAATTTATCGATAAAGGAATCGGTTATGGAATGGACGCTTTCCAGGTTGATGGAAACAATATCCTTGACGTGATTCGTACCGTGCGGAAAATTGCGGATTCAATCCGTGTGAAACCAAGACCTTTCTTATTGGAATGCATGACTTTCAGAATGCGTGGTCATGAGGAAGCTTCCGGAACAAAATATTATCCTGACGGACTTCAGGATGAATGGGCGAAAAAAGATCCTGTTTCAAATTATGAAGCTTATTTATTGGAGCAAGGCGTTTTAACGAACGAATTGGTCGCAGAGATTCACCGGGAAATTAAGGACGAAATTCAAAACGGATTGGATATTGCATTTGCCGAAAGTCCGATTGAAGCAGATGTTCAAAGAGAACTGGACGATATTTACGCTCCGTTCACGCAAACGGTAATTCATCCGACAAGCGAAACAAAAACTGAAAAACGTTTCATTGATGCGATCTCTGATTCGTTGAGACAAAGCATGGTACGCTATCCGGAATTGGTAATCATGGGACAGGATATTGCTGAATATGGAGGTGCTTTTAAAGTGACGGAAGGTTTCGTAGAACAATTCGGCAAAGGACGTGTCCGTAATACGCCGATCTGTGAATCAGCAATCGTCGGGGCAGGACTAGGTTTATCCATTGCCGGAATGAAGGCGATTGTGGAAATGCAATTTGCAGATTTCGTAACTTGCGGCTTCAACCAGATTATAAATAATTTAGCCAAAATACATTGGAGATGGGGGCAAAATGCAGATGTAGTCGTTCGCATGCCTACCGGAGCAAATACTGCTGCCGGACCATTCCACAGTCAAAGTAACGAAGCCTGGTTCTTCCACACACCGGGATTAAAAGTGGTTTATCCTGCTTTCCCTGGTGATGCAAAAGGATTATTGAATGCAGCTATCGAAGATCCGAACCCTGTTTTATTTTTCGAGCATAAATTCCTCTACAGAAGTATCCGTGAAGATATTCCTGATGATTATTATACTGCCGAGATCGGAAAAGCGGGTTATGTAAGAAAAGGAGATGATTTAACGATTATCACTTATGGATTAGGAGTGCATTGGGCACTTGAAGTTCTGGATGCTCATCCGGAAATCTCAGCAAACTTAGTAGACTTAAAGACGTTGCTTCCACTCGATACGGAAACGATTTTCGATGCTGTTCGCCAAACAGGAAAAGTAATTGTTTTACACGAAGATTGCATGACCGGTGGAATCGGCGGAGAATTAGTGGCTTTGATTAATGAAAATTGTTTCGATGCACTGGATGCTCCCGTGAAGCGCGTAGCTTCCTTAGATACACCGGTGCCATTTGCAGTGGCGTTGGAAAAACAATTTCTGCCTTTGGACCGATTCAAACAGGCATTGATTGAATTGTATGAATTCTAAAAAGAATTAGTATAAAAAAAGTAGGGG
>CAMPIU010000183.1 GCA_946886545.1 uncultured Flavobacteriales bacterium
ACCATAGAGTGTACTATTGACAGGTTTTGATGTAATGGCACAGCTTCCGGTGGAACAGCCGACAAAATAATAATAGGCATATCCTCCGGCAGCACCGATAATTCCACCGATAATTGCTAAGCGATACTTTTTTATGAATGGTTTCATTTCTTTTTGGTAGATATTCCCAGTAAAGCATACAGCGGACAAAAACCGATCAAACTGGTCAGCGTGAAGACAATTGCGACAACAAGGGCAATTATAGCAAGTGTTCCGGAAAGGACTCCCGAAAAATAAAGTATTACAATCGCGATGGAAAGTAAAATCCGGACAATCCGGTCTGTCATGTGCATATTTATTTTCATGGTCTCATGTATTTCTGCAAAGTTGGGACAATGAAAGTTCTTATACAGTGACCAAAGTCACAAATTGCTTAATAATTTGATTTGATTGCGGTAAAGAAGCACTTTCTTCTCGTTTTCGAGACGTTTCAATAAGCGCGAAATAACCTCACGTGAGCTTGCCAAATCAATTGCAATTTGCTCATGAGAAACGTGGATAAGCGCGGAATGAGTGGTTTTAGACTTTTCTTTCAGGTAAGATATGAGACGCTCATCCAGGCGCTGGAAAGCAATCTGGTCGATCATGGACAAGAGTTCATTAAACCGGGAACGAATAGTCTTCATAATAAAACTTTTCCAGGAAGGATATTTCATCATCCATTCATCCATTGCTTCTATCGGAATAGTAAGGACAAGGGAGTCTTCGTCTGCCACTGCCCGGATTTCACTCGAATGCTGTTCCATACAACAAGTAAAAGTAAGCGCGCAACTTTCATTCGGATGAATGTAATACAAAAACAATTCATGACCTTCGTCATCTATTCGCGAAACTTTTAATGTACCGGAAAGCACAATGGGAATTACACGCACAACTTGTCCCACATCTAAAAGAAGCTCTCCTTCCTTTAATTTGACTTCCTTCGCATTCTTTCGGATTGCTTCGATTAACTTTGCATCAAAGAGTGTGTTAAATACATCAAATGAATTCATTGAACGGAATGTGTTTAAACTGCCAAATCACTGCTTAATCCTTCTTCCCTGCGTTTCACCTTCTTTTGTGCAGGAGTCGGATCTTTGATCCAGGAATTATCGTATTTAACAAGCAAGTCTGAATTTCTTAGCTCTTCTACTCCAATTTTACCATCCATGTATCTTGCAAGCAGTTTGAAGCGCTTTTTATCTTCTTGTTGCAAGACCAGCAAAGTGGTGTTGATGGATGATTTGATGGCAATCGGAATTCCTCCTCCCAGATCTGCCCAATGTCCGCTCAGGAACAGGTTTTTTACCGGTGTAATGTAGGATGCGACTTTTCCCTGGTAATTTTCTTTCCCTGGTTTTTGTGCCATCATGGTTCCATTCTTGTTTCCCGTATAGCGGAAATGCGTGATCGGTGTAGCAACATCACAGTATAAAATGTGTTTGCGTAGATTCGGGATTAACTTCTCTTCTACCCGGTCGATCAATATATTCGCATATTCGTCTTTAATCCGGTTGTATTCTTCTCCGCGAACGTAATCTCCGTTTTCATCGATCTCGCAACCCCAGAAATTGTTATTTTCCATCCATGCCGGGATAAACAGGGTGATTGTTCCGTGTTCTGGCAATGACAGTGATTTATCCCGAACGGTTGAAGCCAATATGTGGATTCCACTTAGGTGTGGATCTCCCTGGCCCAGGTCATGGCGGGAAACTGAAGTATCTGCTAAAAAAATGATTTCTTCGCCTAATCCCAATTCTTCTGACGGACAATCGATCCCAAGAGCGATCGTAATGGCAGAAGCATACAAGGGAGCTCCTTTCAAACGATCCTTCATTTTATCAGGAACGGATTTCTGGGGAAGCATTTTCTCGAATAAGGTTTCCGCATCACAAGCTGCAACAACATATTTGCTCAAGATCGTATGTTCTGTTCCTCGATGGTCGAATAGTACTCCTTTTGCCACATTGTTTTCCACCAAGACCTTCTTTACTTTGGATTTAAAGAATACTTCTCCGCCCATTTGTTCTGTGGTATGCATGAGCCATTCAGGAAAACTTTGACTTCCTCCGTCCGGTGGCAACTGAAAATCCTTAATATAAGCCCAGGAGATCGGAATCAGACAGGAAAGCACATCCGGTTCGGAACAGAACACACGGTGCAGCTTTTCATCGGTAAAGTAGCGGTTTAGTCCTTTTTTTAGTTTCTCTTCACCTGTAAAGCGCACATGTGGAATGAACGGCAAGGCAAAGCCCAGCATTTTCAAACCATGGATCGGATATTCATACCACTTCATGGAGTTCATGGTGCGGCTTAAATTTGCATAGCGGTCAAATGATTTTCCGATGCGTTTTGCATCTCTGAAAAAACGGATAATTCCTTTCTTCTCATGCGGAAATTCTTTGATCCATTGTTCTTTGAGCTCATCCGGATTATTGGTAACCATATAGTCAAAATCATCACTCACAAAGCGACGAATGTTTTTTTGATCTTTACATTTCGGGTAATCATCTCCAATGATCTTGAAGATTTTGGTAACCAGTCCGTTTGGCCCGCAATTGTTTAACCAGTGAATGGCAGAATCGAAGCGGAAATCATGACGACGAAATCCGGCCAGATAACCACCCGGGCGATTATCCATTTCGATTACACAACAGGAGATTCCGGCTTTACTAAAAAGGGCTGCAGAGGTTAATCCACTAATTCCACCACCAATTATGACAACATCATAGTGTTGTTTAGGATTGATTCCTCTCATCGCTTAAGTTAAGAGCTCGCAAGTTAACAAGAATTGAGCAAATAGCAGTTACGATTGAAGGCTTTAGTTTTTTAACGCAGAGATACGAAGAACACCAGGTAATTCTTTGCGGTAAAAAGATAAGCGCCTTTATTTCTGATGCAAACACAAGCTATTTCCGTCGATATCTTTCAGCCAGGCAAATTTTCCCCAAGGAGTTTCGTGCATGTTTTCAACCCGGATATCCTTTGCTTTCAGTTCTTCAATTTTCAAAGCTATATCATCTGTTTCAATAATAATTCCATGGAACTTCGCTAATGAGATTGTCACATTTGAACCAGGTAATCCCAGCTGAATCCATGTTTCGCCATGTTCGGAAGGAGCTTCCATAATGAGTTCAAATCCCAGTTTCAAATAGAACTCCTTTGCTTTTTGCTGATCCGTAACAGGAATCATGATGATTTCGAGAGATTTCATAAAGTCAATTTTAATGCCTTGTTAAATTATTTTGTTTTATCGGAATAAGTCGAATGCCAAATATCCTTCATGTCTCTGCGTTTGGTTTTATCTGGTTCTTCAACGATATCTATCATACTATTGCGAGCTTCAGGATGACTATCTCCCGAATCTCCAAATAACCACTTGCCAAAATTTGATTTAGTTACCCTAACCCAAGGAAAATGACGCATCATATACTTAATCCCTCTGACTTCCTCCAAGCCTTGAGGGAAATAATGTCCGGATTCGTTCCCTACATACTTTGCCTTTCCATTTTCTATTTCCATCATGCCGGCTAGTATTACTGCATTTCCTCCTGACAAACCGGTATGCCCATCACCTATTATTAATTCGATGTTTTGTGTTATTACAAACGAAACCTTTTTTTTGACTGGAAATAAAGGAAGATCATCACTATCAAGCATTGTATTGTTATCTAAACGATAATCAATTATGTTTTTTTCCTGCAGGTGATCTGTTTTGAGCGAAATCATAGCTTTAGGACGTGACCTGCGTCCAATTAGGGATAAAGTTTTCCAGGATTCATCAGAAATTACCCTCCAGTATGGATCTGTACCGACCACAAATATCTGGTCCTCTTCGTTAAAAGTTTCACCAACCCCTTGCTTTATAACTTCATAAACATTTGTTTTTGAATGATAATCCATTATAATTCCCATATCACCATCATTACTTCTTACATAATTGCCTATCAGTTTTGAACCTTTTGGACGCTCAATTTCAGGGTGGTATTGCTCAATTTCATTTGAAGGATCTTGTTCAGTTGGATCGATCTGTCGTTGTATTGTTCCCTGACTATTATTTACCATTTTTTGAATGGCTGATAATTGATTCGCTTGAGGACTGACATTAGCGAGGGTTTGGAAATAACGCTGCCTACTTGCTTCTAAACGATTGTCAATCAGTCGGTTATTTATCTGTCGGTTCTGTTTGTTTTTTGAATAAGAAGAAATCTCTTCTTGTTTTTGGATTACTTTCTTAGTGGTTTGCATGAGAATAGTTTCTTCCGGATAGTTGATCTAAGTTATTTATTTTTTTGAATAAAAAAAATCACCTCTTCACACATCAGGAATTCTGCCCGTGTTTCAAATAAACTATTGACCTGAATTATTTGTACTCTTTCTTCGGGTAAAAGTTCAAGTCTGTTTAGTTTAATCAGCTCGTTCAGAATTCTCCTTAATATGCTCCAATACCCGGTCATGAATCGCATGAATAATGTGATTACTCCACATTTTCCAGTAGAATTCGGGTTTGATCCGATGGTAATACCAGGTCGTGCCTTCCAGGCGCGTTTTCCCATTTGGAAGAGCGATCAGTTTGAATTGTCCTTTCTTTGAAACAAAATAATCGTGTAAATGAGGTGCGTCAATATCCCAAAAACTGATCTCTTTCATTGGTTCCGGCTGCTCCAAAACATCAAAAGCCAGTAATTTGGGTTTGTTCCAAACAGTGATAGGTTCTACAAAACTTCCGGTTGTGAAATTACAATAGCGAATTGCTCCTACACCTGTTCCCTTAATCCTGGCGTTGATCGGATAAGCAACTCCTGTTTGAAAAATGAATTCTGTCGGCTCTTTTAATTGTGGAAATTCAACGACATTTTCCCAAACAACTTCAGAACTTGCGTCGATATCTATGAAGGTAGTTACGGATGTTACTGACGGAGTGGAATCTTTTTCAACGAAACTGAAAACGGGGATCAGAAACAGAAATGCGATAATTGTCGGCGCACCTCCTTTCGGCTTTTTGGTAATAATCTCATGTCCGATTAACGATCCGAGCCACAGAACAATAAATGCCAACGGAAGCGCCATGATCAAACAGATCAATCCTTCTATTGCAAAGCAGATCATTGCAATGAAGTAGAATAAAAGCGTAAGTGACGCGATACCGAATGCCTCTCCTCTTGTAATGGTTTTTCTTTTACCATAAATAATAACCGGGCAAATCCCCATGAATAAGGGAGTTATTACGAAAAGGGCAAAACCGTAATCACCCACCCAATAGATACAAAGAAGTGTAAAGAGTATTGCGATTAATACCGTGAATCCGATTGCTATAGTCTTTCTTTTAAGGTCGTTTTCCGGAGTGATCCAAGCTGATAGTTTGCTCATGAACAAATTTTGGCTCCAATTTAACCATTATTCATCAAACAAACCTCGCGTGAAAACAGATCAATCCCTGTCCATTCCATTCGGATAGCTTCCTGAATCCGTTTCCGGATTAATCTATGAAAGAGTAAAGCACTAAAAATCCGGGCTGCCGAAGAAAGCCACGTTATGAGCAAAAATGACCTGATTCGTTCTTGGATCGCGGCATTCCCATATACTTCCTGCGCTGTCTCTAAAACGGGTATCATCAATTATCAAAACGTTTTTCAACTTCTTTTTGGAATCATTCGGCAGAATAAGCATGTTACCATCTGCGGCACATTCCATCAATTGGCTCCAGAGAAGATTTTGATGTTCTATCTTGAAGATAGAAAAAGGATCCCGTAGATTGATGGAATCACTTTTTTGAGCAAATTCGTCAAAGAGTCCGACTAACAATTCGTTTTGAAAGTTCAGGAAATCCGGTTTACTCACGTAAACTGAATATTCATTGGTGTAAAAATGGAGGAAGCCTTGCTCCTGCCATTCCAGTTTGACAGTTGTCTCTTTTCTTGTTTGACTAAACAAAAAGGATGATGTTGATATCATCAAGACTGAAAAAAGGGTAGCGTACTTTTTCATAACTTCATGAATTAAATTGCCTTAAATGATGATCTGAGTGTTTATAAGCTAACAAACCAACCTGTTCTCTTGTCATTTTTCCGAAAAAATCATGGATGAATTGAGGATTTGAGTAGTTTTCCCATGATTCGATCAGCAGAATCCATTCTTTCTTTTTTTCTGTAATATCTCCGTCCGTTTCTTTGATTTTAAATTGCGTGGATGTAGGAACACCTTTGTCGATCGGTTTTTCATCCTTGATCATGCGTCTCAAGCCCATTTTGCCTAAGATCTTCCCGATAAATTCCTGCTTATATATG
>CAMPIU010000184.1 GCA_946886545.1 uncultured Flavobacteriales bacterium
GGATTTGGTCTGGGACTTTATTATGTGAAATTGATTGTAGAAGAACATGGTGGAACTATCCAGGTGAAGAGTCAGCCGGGTAAAGGAACTACGTTCTCTCTGAAGTTCCCTTTGAAGTAGGAACCCTGCTGCGGGAAGCCGAAGAAAGCCTGTAAGGAGTATTCTGAAGAAAAAAACAACCTATCTTTGTTAGAAATTGCGAAGAATAGAATTCGAGATCCCGATAGCTATCGGGACGCTTGTTCGCTAATTTGCGAACAGATTCATAGTTAAATCATTATTTTTCAATGCTTTAATTTTGAATTGAGTTAAAAAAATACCAATGCAAGGAATTATTGATCGTATTTTTTCCATTCAAACAGAGTCCGATTTTAATCGCTGTGCTTTGGAAGTGTTTCGTTTTCAAAAAGAACGGGTACCTGTTTACAAAACTTTTTTGGAATTGATCGATCGACCGGAACCAACTCATTATTCGGAAATTCCACATTTACCGATTGCTTTTTTTAAAACACATCAGATTATTGCGGATAATAAGTCCGTTCAGCAGGTTTTCAAAAGCAGCGGAACTACAGGAATGGTTCGAAGTGTGCATTATGTCTCAGATCTTTCTGTTTATGAGCGTTCTTTCATTCCGACGTATGAACAATTCCTGGGAGAACTGGAGGACCAGATCATTTTTGCCTTATTGCCGAATTATGTCTCACAGGGGGAATCAAGTTTGGTTTATATGGTCGATAAATTGATTGGTGGAACAAAGAATCCCTTGTCGGGGTATTTTCTTGAAAGCCCTGAAAGTTTGTTGTCTGCCATTTCGGAAGGACGGAAAACAGGTAAGAAACTGGTCTTGTTCGGGGTTTCTTATGCTTTGCTTGATTTGGCAGAGTTAAAACCGGATCTTCACGATGTAACAGTGATTGAAACAGGTGGAATGAAAGGGAGAAGGAAGGAGATGACCAAAGAGGAAATGCATCAGGAACTGATCTCCGGATTCGGTTGTGAATACATCGCTTCGGAATATGGAATGTGTGAATTACTTTCTCAGGCCTATAGTGACAAGAATGGTTTGTTTGAATTACCTGCCTGGATGAAAATCTCCCTTAGAGAAGTTAATGACCCATTCGAATTGGTGAAACAAGACAAAACAGGAGGTGTGAATGTCATGGACTTGGCCAATATTTATTCCTGTGCTTTCATTGAAACGCAGGATTTGGGCAGAATGGAATCCGGTAAACTGCGATTAATGGGGCGCTTCGATCATTCCGACGTTCGTGGCTGTAATCTGCTGGTCGGAAATTAACCATTCGGCATACGGCATTCGTAATTCGGCATTGTTTTAGTATTTTTGAATAACATCATACACCCAATAAATGGATTCAGCAATTCAGCATATTATACGTACCCGTTCCACGGAATTATTTGATAAGGTCAAAGGATACCGGGAACACATGCATCGTTTTCCGGAATTATCTTATTCGGAGTACAATACAATGAGTTTCGTTGCAGAGCAATTGGAGAAGATTGGAATCCCGTATCAAAAGGAAGTGGGCGGAACCGGTGTGCTTGCAATCATTCGTTCAGATCAGCACAAAGAAACAGATTCCTGTATTGGCTTGCGTTCCGAATTAGACGCATTACCGATCCACGAGCAAAATAATTCCGCTTATAAATCCGCCAATGATGGAGTAATGCATGCATGTGGGCACGATGTGCATACGGCTATTTTATTGGGAGCAGCAGAGATTCTTTGGGAAAATAAGAACTTGCTGAAGCATCCGGTGAAATTGTTCTTTCAGCCGGGCGAAGAGAAAAATCCGGGAGGAGCTTCCTTGATGATTGCGGACGGTGCTTTGAAAAATCCGCCGGTTCATGAGCTTTTTGCCTTACATGTTTTCCCTGAAATGGAAGTTGGAAATGTTGGATTCAGGTCGGGATTGTATATGGCTTCTTGTGATGAAATTTACATTACCATAAACGGAAAAGGAGGTCATGGGGCAACGCCACATCAAACAATTGACCCGATTATGATTGGAGCACATTTGTTGACAGGATTACAACAGATAGTCAGCAGAAAATGTGACCCGAAAGTTCCGTGCGTCTTGTCGTTCGGACATTTCGAAGCGCTTGGAGCTACAAATATAATTCCCGAAAAGGCAGTATTAAAAGGCACTTTCCGTACCATGAATGAAGATTGGAGAAAGGAAGCGCTAAATATGATAGCCGCTCATGTGCATGCTACTTGTGAGCAATTCGGTGCAACTGCGGATTTGGAAATCTCCCAAGGCTATCCGTATTTGGAGAACGACCCGGCTTTGACTGAAAGAATGATGAAACGAAGTAAAGAATTCTTCGGGAAAGACAAAGTAGAGGAATTACCTATTCGACTGACATCAGAAGATTTTTCGTTCTATGCACAGGAAATTCCGGTGTGTTTTTTTCGCTTAGGGGTTAGAAATGAAGAATTAGGCATTGTTTATGGAGTACATCACCCGAAATTTGATATCGACAGTAAAGCATTGATTGTTGGAATGCAGGCAATGTGTTTAGCTGCTTTTGAATGAGAACTATGAAGAATTGCTTGTTTTTGAGTTTGATCATATTGCTGACTTCCTGTGGAAGTAATAACGATGTGCATGAAACAGAAATCTACCAGATTCGCGCCATTGGTACGCTTTCTACTACGGAATATACGCTTGGGAAGATCATTAAATGGAATGATGAAGGAGAATGGTATAAGTTTGGGGATCGTAAAATCCTTATAAGTTGCAAGGCTACAGTTAAAGCCGGAGTGAATTTGAATGCCATCAAAGAATCGGATATTGAAGTGGATGGAAAAAAAATCACGATTCAACTTCCTCCTCCGGAAATCGTATCCTTTGAAATGAATCCGGATTTAATTCGAACCGAAATGACGGATGTCAATGGCTTTCGGTCGGATTTTTCTCAAGTGGATAAATCAAAGGCTTTGCAGAAAGGAGAAGAATCCATTCGTAAAGACCTCCGAAAATTACATATTCTGGATGAAGCAGAGCAGAACGCTAAAATCTTCATTATAGATTTTTACAAGAACTTAGGATTTGAACAAGTAATCGTACATGAGACGCCAAAAGATAAAAGAAATAAAAACCTTGATCGTTAGATTGGGACTTGTTGCAGCGATAGCCTTTGTTGGATACTGGGTTTATCAGTTGTTTTTCAAAGGGGAATCTGCCGATGAGATTGTGCTGGAGGAAACTCCGTTAAAAGTCGAACAGATCCGGTCGATCCTTGAATTAAATACCCTCAAGTTCCAGGATGAGGCAGTTGTGGATTCAGTAGAGTACTATAAAACGAGTAACGATGTTTTATGGGGGACTTTGGATAAATTAACCGATCCCGATCAGTTTAAACATGGGCTGAATCCAAATGGGATTAAAAGACGCTTAACTTTGATCGTTAGAGGAGAATTGTTGTATGGTGTTGATCTGAAAAGAAAGGATTTTCAGTTTCTTCCAAACGGAGATACACTTACGATCATTATTCCTCAACCGGAATTGCTTTCCATTTCGTTAAATCCGAAGGGAACCGAAGTTTATTTGGAGAATGGAGATTGGCAGGATTATGAGCGGACTCATTTACAACGGAAAGCGCGAAATAAAATGATCGCTTCCGGAAATCGCTTGAAACTGCCTGAACGTGCAAAAGCACCTTTGGAGAAGGCTCTGAGGTCTTTGGTTAAAACAGATAAAATATTGGTCATTAAATTCGAAAAATAATATGAGACAATTTCTGAGCATCCTGTTGGCGGTTTCCTGGTTTACGGTTTCGTTCGCTCAATCAGATTCGTCCCGCCTGAATTTCTTGTTCGTGGGTGATGTCATGCAGCATGGCGGACAAATAGCCGGGGCATACAATGCAAAAAAAGATGCCTACGATTACCGGGATTGCTTCCAGTTTGTGAAACCGATTATTAAAAACGCAGACATTTCCATTGCGAACCTGGAAGTCACACATGCAGGAAAACCATATAAAGGCTATCCACAATTTTCAGCTCCGCCTGAATTATCGGAAAGTTTGGTCGATGCGGGATTCAATGTTGTAATCACTGCCAATAATCACAGCTGTGACGGAGGTTCGAAAGGTGTTGTGAAAACCCTGGATGTCCTGGACAAATTAGGGGTGAAGCACACCGGTACTTTTCGGAATAAACAGGAACGAAACACGAATTATCCTTTGCTTATTGAGAAAAACGGAATGAAGGTCGCAATTCTGAACTATACTTATGGGACAAATGGCTTATCGGTTGCTGCTCCTTTGATCATTAATTACATCGACAGTACGGTCATGGAAGCCGATTTCAAAAAGGCTCGCGAAATGAAAGTGGATTTGATTGTTTGTACTTTACATTGGGGAACAGAATACCAATCCCTGCCGAATGCCTATCAAAAGAATTGGGAGAAATTCTGTTATGATCAGGGAGCCGATATGGTGATCGGTGGCCATCCGCATGTTTTGCAGCCTGTTGAAGTGAAGGAAGTGAAAGGCGAGAAGAAACTCACAGCATGGTCACTGGGGAATTTTGTTTCCAATCAGCGTGATCGAACCAAAGACGGAGGCATGATTCTGATGGCTGAAGTGAATAAGGTTGAGGGAAAAGTAGTTCTTGGAAAAGTAGAACATGCATTTACTTGGGTTTATCCAAGACAGGAAGCGGTAGTGAAACCCTTTTATATTTTGCCAGATTTTGATTACAACAAATACCGTTCAGATTTCCTGAATGCGGAAGCCAAAGTAAAATATGATGTGTTCTTTTCTGATTCGAGAGCCTTATTCAAGCAGCATTCCAAGGGAACTTCCGAGTTTAAAGTTTCAGGAGATCAAGTCATAGAAGGGTACTATGGAAAACTGTTGAAAGGATATTATGCACAGGAATACCCTTATGAAGTTTTTAAAAATGCAGAAATCATTGAGCCCGGATTAAAACCTTTGATTCATAAAGTTCTTGGGGCTGATGGAGCGTATCATTGGGTTGTAGGTTATTTTGAAACGGAATCTGATGTGAGAAAAGCACATGTTCCGGAAGCCTTTATTGCTCAGCCTAAAATTGTGTTTATTTCACCAACAGAATATAAAGTTATTCCATGAAAGTATCATTGATCGTTGCGATGGACAACGAACGCGGAATTGGTAAAAACAATGATTTGATGTGGCATTTGCCGGCGGATATGAAGTTTTTTAAAGAAACCACGACTGGTCATATTGTTGTTACGGGCCGTAAGAATTACGATTCCATTCCGGAACGTTTCAGGCCTTTACCCAATCGGGAGAATGCTGTTTTGACACGAAATACGGATTACGAAGCTCCCGGAGCGGTCATTTTTTCTTCCTTGGAGGATTGTCTGAAACATTATCGAGATGAAACAGAGCGAACTGTTTTTATTATTGGAGGTGGACAAATCTACAAAGAAGCAATGACTTTGGGGGTATTGGCTGAAATGTACATTACACATGTCAATCATACCTATGGTGCAGATACTTTTTTTCCGGACTTTAATGAATCTGACTGGAAGGTTGAAACGGTTTTTGAGCAGGAAGCCAATGAGAAGCATGCCGTGAGCTTTCAGGTGAAAAAGTATACGAAGAAGTAATGAATTTATTCAAGCCAGCACTTACAATTCTGATTGTGTATACAATATTGGGATGTTCTGGTAAAAAGGAACTAAAGGTGAGTGATCTTCAGTTCGAATCAATCTTCGGAGTAAAGGATAAGCAAAGTAAGCGCATCTATTGTTTGTTGGGAACAGGTTTCATCAAAGCGCCTTCTTCAAAGAATTCTGATATTTTGGTGTCAAAGTGGCTCAAAAAACATCCCGATGCAAATGTAGTTCCAGTATCAACATTTGAGAATATAACTTATTGTTGGTTGATAGATGATCAGGATACTATAAATACTTATTTGATTAAAAATGGATGTTTTCCAGGAGGAACTATGCAGAGACCTGAAACTTACGAGGAAATGTCTCCCGAAATGAAATCTTCTTTTGGTAAATTCAAAATGAAGATATACATTGATAAAAAGATTTACAATAAGTTCCTGAAACAAATCGAAGTTGCTGAAAAATATGCTCAAAGACATACGTTGGGTATCTGGGATGAAAATTATAGTAGGTATCCCAACAGAACCAAGTAGATAATGAATAAAAAGCACTTGTAAAGAACGCGTAGTTTGTGGTTCTCTATTTTTCAAAGTGGCAAATTAGCACTTTTGCTAATTGGGATCGGGTGGGGATTTCGTGTAGGGAGGTTTATT
>CAMPIU010000185.1 GCA_946886545.1 uncultured Flavobacteriales bacterium
AACGCGATTAACTCCCAGTATCCTGATCACAGTTTCACCGGTTCTTACTACAAAATATCCGTCCTGAACGAAAACAGCCATCCCGCCATTGTTGCAATGAGTTTCTAAACGCTCGTTCCTATTATCCATACTGAATAATATCACATGGGAAGATACCGCTTCACGCATCCCGTAAACCAGGTCATCATCTGCATTCAGGATTGCATAACCATCGTTGGAAGTACTTCTCGGAACAACTTCTTTCACTTGAGCATAATCTTCAAGTGTATGAATATCTCCCAATCCTAAATGATCTTCCGTTACGTTTGTAACGATACTAATATCGCATTTATCAAAAGCGAGGCCGGAACGGAGAATTCCCCCGCGTGCGCATTCCAGTACGGCATAGTCAACTATTGGATCAGCAAGAATCGTCCGTGCACTTTGCGGACCGCTGCAATCGCCCTCCATGATCATATGACCGTTAATATAAACTCCTTCCGTTGTTGTGTAACCGGTATTTTTTCCGGCTTTCTGTGCAATGTGAGCTATTAACCTGGTGGTGGTGGTTTTCCCATTGGTTCCCGTTACGGCAACAATCGGAATTCTTCCGTTACTATTATCCGGGAAAAGCATATCAATCACCGGTTTTGCAACATCCTGTGCTTTTCCGTTTGAAGGATGGGTGTGCATCCGGAAACCGGGACCTGCATTTACTTCAATAACTGCTCCGTTTCCTCTTTGGATCGGCCGGGCAACATCTAAAGCCATAATATCTATTCCACAGACATCCAAATGGAAAAGACGTGCGATGCGCTCCGCAAGGAAAACATTATATGAATGCACACTATCCGTTACATCTGTTGATGTTCCTCCGGTTGAAAGATTAGCTGTTTTTTTCAACGGTAATTCTTTTCCCAGAGGTAAAATATCATCTAAAGTCAATCCTGCCTCCTTCAGAAGGCCTTTGGTATCGTAATCAATTTTTATTTTCGTGAGTACTTTCTGGTGGCCTGATCCGCTGTCCGGATTCTCATTTTCCTTAGCAATCAATTCGCGAATGGTCAGTTTCCCGTTTCCGGTAACAGCGGCAGGTGTTCGCTTTGCAACCGCAATGAGTTTGTAATTAACTACCAGGAAACGGTAATCAGAGCCTTCCACATACTCTTCAACAATGATTTTATCGGATACCTTCCACGCCTGGTTTGCAGCTTTAAGTACCGCCTCTTTATTTCTGATATTGGCTGTAATTCCTCTACCATGATTCCCGTCTATTGGTTTGATGACCCAAGGAAACGGAATTTCTTCCATTGCGTCTATTAATTCAGCTTTCTCGTAAATAGTCATTCCTTTCGGTACGGAGACACCAGCTTTCTCAAGTAGTTTTTTCGTGAACCATTTACATGCAACAGATTCCACTGCAAGATTGTTTGTAGTTCCCATGACCGTAGCACGGAATAATTGCTGATTTCTTCCATAACCCAGCATGTATAGAGATTGATCATCCAGCCGGGTTACAGGAATATTTCTTCTATGCGCTTCGTCCAGGATCGTTTGTGTACTTGGTCCCGGCATTTCATCTGCCCAAATTTCTTTGAGTTTATCAATAACATTTCTGATATCAAAGGGCTTTTTTTCGGCGATTGCTTCCACGAAATCCACTGCAGCTTTTCCTGCATAAAGTCCTGCTTCTTCCGACCAATAAGAAAAGACCACTTTATATATTCCATATTCTCCGGTTGACCGTGTTCTACCGTAACCACAATCCATTCCTGCCAGAACCTGTAATTCCAGAGCAACGTGTTCTATCACGTGTCCAAGCCATGTTCCTTCCTTCATGCGCTCGCAAAGTCCTCCTTCCTTTCCTTCCGAACATCTGTGTTCATATAAAGATGGCAGAGCCCGCATAATCCGTTCATAGAATTTGGGGATCTTGTTTGTTGGAAGCTCCTCATACTTTCCGAGATCCAACTTCATTACGATCAGTCTCTGCCTGTAATTAGACCAATAATTCGGCCCTCTCATTACTTGTATATTTTTAATTTCCATGGTTTGTTGTTTATAATAGTGTGTGTAAAATTTAGAGCCAAAAAGACGTGATAAACTACTGAATACCACGTCGAATAAACCCTTGCAAGTAAAATTAAGGAGGTGGTAAGGGTGGTTTCTTACACAATTCTCCGACCGATTTACATAAATCCTATAATTAGGAATTTTTAAGACTCAAATCCTGTATGAAGGCGTATATCTGAAGCCGTTTGACATTATGCGGGAGCAGATTAATACTTTCACTATACTCCTCCTTTATACCATGAATGAAGTATAATTAAAGCATGAATAAGGCATAGATATAGCGATGATTGTGTAGTTATTTAACATAGTGAACGTGTATTTAACTCCGTAATAAATTAACTACTAAAAAACCATTGCCTGATGCCTGTCCACCCATCGCCTGTTAATCGATTCTATAAAAAATGCTAAAACAGTGCTACTCTTCTTCTTCCTTAACTGACCATAAATAATAGGAGCAATCCCTTAAAAATACTGGTGGTTCTGAATTCTCAATCCTGAATTCTTAATAAATGAAAGTGGGAATAGTGCAAATTTTCAAAAATAAAGTGTAACACGTTTTTTGTTAAACGTCTGCAATTTTACTTAACACACAAAATTCAGCACATCTGATTGTGTATGGATAATATAGTCTATAACCAAAAAATAATGATCATGAAAAATGTAAGAACAACAAAAAGAGGGTTTCTTTATTTAGGATTTTTAAGCCTGAGTCTGTTAATTATCCATTCTTGTGATAATGGTAACCCGGATGATTCAAAAGAAATAGCAGAAGATCAAAATAAAGAGCGTTTTGATGACCGAAAGTCTGAAAAAGATGCCAATTTCCTTGTAGAAGCAGCTGCTATCAACCTGGAAGAGATCAAATTGGGTGAATTAGCTCAACAAAAAGGTACTATGGCTGATACAAAAGCTCTTGGAAAAATGATGGTGGATGAGCACAAAGCAGCTTTGAATGACCTGAAAGCATTGGCAGCAGACAAAGCAATCTCAATCCCTGAAGTTTTGACAGAAGACGGACAAGATGCATACGATGATTTGCAAGAAGAAACCGGTATGGATTTCGATAAAGAATACTGTAGCATGATGGTCAGAGGACATCGAAGTGCTATCCGTAAATTCGAAAAAGCTTCTTCCAATGCTGAAGATTCTGACATCCGCAATTTCGCATCGTCTATGCTCCCTTCTTTGCGCACACATTTGGAGCATTCGGAAGCATGCAAAGAGAAAAGCAAAGCACAGAAAAGATAAAAACGGATTGATTAATCACAATTAAAAACAAACAAACATGGAAAGCAAGGTTGAAACAAATAAGCAAGAGATCATTGATAGCCTGAACAATTTGATCCAAATTAATAATGATCGGATTCAGGGATATTTAACAGCTTCACAGGAAACTGATCAGGATGATCTGAAAAGTGTTTTCTCGGAAATGATGAAAGCAAGTCAGGAGTGCCGCAGGGAACTGGTACAGGAAGTTACCAAACTTGGGGGAACTCCAATTGAAGGAACAACTGTTTCGGGAAAACTTTATCGCGTATGGATGGATATCAAGTCGGCTTTGACCAGCAAGGACCGTAAAGCAATCCTTAACTCCTGCGAATTTGGAGAGGATGCTGCCGTAAAAACATACGAAACAGAAATAGAAGGAGATTCTTTGAACGGAACAGAATATCTTTTGATCGTAAAAGAGCAGTACTCAAAGATCAAATCCGGTCACGATAAGATCAAACAAATGCGTGACGCTGCCAATGCAGCATCATAAGCAGACAAGGTATTGATCTATCCTAAAAGACTATTCAATAGGGACTATCTTTCTAAGATAGTCCCTATTTTTGTTCAGTATGAAACCCGGACTTACCGTCGGGGTTTTATATTTTCATTGATGCTTTTCTCTTAATTTGGGGTATTCAAGTTTATAGGTCCGGATATTAAACTTACAATTTTTGATCAGTAAATGTACCCGCAGATTATCAACGTAAATGGCTTCGTTATCTTTGACTTCATTTATGTTGGTGTGTTCAATATCCCTTCCGTCGATAATCACCACCATTCCGGAACCCAAACATTTTACTTCATATCCTTTTTTGATGATGATGGCTGTATCTTCACCCAAACCGATTCCCATTTGTCCGGGATTACGTATAATAGCCTGAGCCAGGCGGCCAAATCTCCCTCGTTTGATAAAATGCGTATCAATAATGCATCCTTCCATTAAACCAAGTCCACCACCTGTTTTCAGGTCGGATTCGAAAAGTGCTTCGTAGGTACCACCAGATTGGATCATTACTTCAGGAGCAACAGCAGCTCCGGCACTTGTACCGGCAACCGTAAAATCTTTATCTTCATAATACTTGTTCTTGATTACTTCTGCAATCATTGTCCCTCCCAAAATGGTTGCAATCTTGAATTGATCTCCGCCGGCAAACAGAACGGTCTTTGCTCTTTTAATCCGTTTTGAATACTCTTCGTCCCTGGCTTCCTCTTTAGTCTGAATATTCATAAAACCGACATTCTTGTAACCCACTTTTTGAAATGCCGCCTCGTATTTTCTCTTCTGTTTTTCGGGCTCATTTGATGCAGTGGTTATCACTTCTATACGCGGATTTCGCGACTTAACGGCAACAAGCTCTTTAAGAATTTCCATTTCAACGAACTTAGGATTGTGATTCGCTATCAAAAGTTTTTCTTCTCCCTTATCCTCTGCTCCCCCAATAATGAGCAATCTGCCCTTTGGAATAATTTGATTCATAACTTTTGTTTTTAATGTGTTGATTCTGTGTTTTGATCTATGACAATTCGTATTTGCTCTTGAATTGAAAATTAAAGAAGCGAAAATCAAAAACCTTATAGATTACACCAGGCTATTTACATATTTCACATTAGCTGAAGCCCAAAACAAGGATTTGTCGGGTTTTTTAAAGGAACCAGTAGGAATATTTCATGAAGGATCAGTGCCTTCATCTGTAATAAAAGGTTGAGTAGGAAATGCAAAGCAGATTGATCGTTCTTTGAAAACCTTAACTATCTCCATATAAATTGCATGCTGTATATCCATATAGATTCCATAATCGGGACTTAGGACATTATAAACGAATTCGAAATTGAGACTCCAGTCTCCAAAAGCTGCGAGGTGTCCGCGACCGTATTCCACATGAGGCTGTTTATCGACAATGGTCTTTACAATAACAGGTATTTCCTCCAATACTTCGTATGGTGTATTATAGATCACTCGCAGGGTAAATACAATTCTGCGATTTTCCAGACGTTTGAAGTTATTCACCCGGGAATTGGTCAGATCGGAGTTTGAACAGACGAGCTGATCACCGCTAAGCGTACGTATCCTGGTTGTCTTAATCCCGATTTTCTCGACTGTTCCGAACTGGTCACCAATCATAATCGAATCGCCGATCTCGAAAGGTTTATCAAAGAAAATAGCGAAATAACTGAACAAATCTCCCAATATTGTCTGGGCTGCAAGCGCTACCGCAATTCCTCCGATTCCCAATCCCGTGATAAGGGTTGTAACATTATAACCCAGGTTGTCAATCAGAAAAATAATCCCAACTATCCAAATTACAATATTCAGGATGATCATTAATCCGGTTACCGATTGCTCTCCCGAGTCCCGGTTATTTCTTCGGGCGACGAATCTCATTAACAAGCGACGAAATACCGCACTGATCAGTCGCAAAATGCAATAAGTAAATGCTACCAGGTAAAGAATGTGCAGGATTTTATCTGCTCTCGGTGACAATCGCAATGTATTGATCGCAAAATAGAGGAAACTGACATAAAGTATCGGAACAACCAGTCGCTCCATGCCCAATATCAGCAGGTCATCCCAGGTAGCGGAAGTAGATGCAGACCATGTCTTTAATCTTCTGAGAACAAAGTAACGGAACAGACGAATTCCAACCAGTGAAACTACTGCAATTCCCAATGCAAACAACCACGAATAAACGGTGTTTCCCCAAAAAGTATAGCGTAAAAACCCTTCCATAACTGTAAGTTAATTCAATAAGCAATGAACTAAATGAAAAGAAAGTTAAAATCAATCAACAGTATTATTTTTCACGATTGCTTATCATTTTAAACTTATTCCTCTTGTTTTTTGCTCTATAATATTTTAACTTAACACATTAATTAATAATTTATTACCAATATCAAACCTGCACAATATATTGTTTCATTG
>CAMPIU010000186.1 GCA_946886545.1 uncultured Flavobacteriales bacterium
GGTAAGGTCTGGATTGCCAATTTTTTCTTTACCAGCTGTCCCAGTATTTGCCCACCGATGATCTCTCAAATGAAACGATTGAATCTCCTGACAACAGATCTTGCTTCAGAGGTTCAATTTATGTCATTCAGCATTGATCCTAAGACGGACCAACCACATGTTTTGAGGACTTATATTAAGAATAACGGAATTCAGGCAAGTAACTGGTATTTTTTCACAGGTGACGAAGCAAAGACGCATCGTTTGGGTGTTATGCATTTCATGGTACATGCCGATAAAGATCCTATGGCGGCCGGTGGTTTTGCACATAGTGACGGCATGGTCTTAGTGGACCGGGAAGGATATGTAAGAGGAGTTTATCGAGGCACCCAAACCCAAGAGGTAGATAAACTGAATAAAGATCTACGCAAATTATTAGAAATTGAATATGGAATCAACTCAAAACACTAAACATGGAATCCGCAAACTGATCATTGCACTTTCCATTATCATACCACTAGTAGTCGCAGCATTATTTAAAGTAAAAATCGAAGGATACGACTGGCATTTCCTGCCATCCATTTATGCCTGCATCAATGGTCTGACCGCCATTCTTTTGGTTGTAGCCTTAATTGCTATCAAACAAAAGAAAATCAGCCTGCATGAAGGAATCATAAAGGTTTGCATGGTGCTTTCTGTCCTGTTTCTGCTATGTTATATTGCTTATCACATGACTTCCGATCCGACAATTTATGGTGATTTGAACGGAAGCGGTGAACTGGAACAATACGAGTTGAAGAACCTTTCATCTGCAAGCAAAATAGCTTACTATTTAATCTTGATCACGCACATTATCCTGAGTGTTGCCGTAATTCCAATGGTCCTTTTCTCATACTTGTATGCCTGGGAAGGAAAATATGACAAGCACCGTAAATGGACTAAAATTACCTGGCCTTTATGGTTCTATGTTGCGGCAA
Organism: uncultured Flavobacteriales bacterium; assembly: GCA_946886545.1. Next base: position 957 of record CAMPIU010000186.1, read on the forward strand.
GCGGAGTCGTAGTGTATCTTATGATTTCTCCATACTATCCGCATTGATAATTACGAATTGGGCTTACTTACTTGCTAGACTTAGCATCTTGTTGAAAAGCAAAACCATTGACTTTTTCCTATTTAGGTTGCGGACAACTTGTTTTTCCGCCCATACGGATCATCAAACCGATTCCGAAAAAGGTGTACCAGTCTCTGGAAGCACGGTTTCCTCTTTGTCCGAAACGATTACCATCCAAACTCCTATTGCTTAATGCAGCAGAAGTCGGGCCGTTTTGAGCAGCCAAAAGCAAGGGATCTGCATAGCGGTATCCGCCCACATCATCCAAATAATCCGTAAACAGAAAACGGATTCCGTATTCGATATTCAAACCGATATTCGGAGTAAGGGAGAGGCGTGCTCCAACGGCAAGCGGAACACCCAACTGAATTCGTGAATATTTTCCTCTATCTGACAATTCGGTTCCCTGGCCTTCGGTTCCCAATGGCTGCAGTTCGATCATCGTTCCGTTATAATCTGTCATCGGGTTAATTCGGGTTAATGACAGTTCAGCCAACAAGTAAGCAGTTCCTTTATACCTTCTGTTTCCAATTTCAAACGGAAAATAAGTTACTTCGATCCCGGAGCCAAACTCAAATAAATCAGACTGAAAAGACAGATTCCGGTTTTTATAAAAGTCAAGCTTCTGTTCACTGTCGTATGCTTCAATTTTTCCGTAAGTGAAATTCAAACGATAAGCTAAGCGTGCATTGATGTTATAACGGTAAAGCAATTGCCCGGCGATATTCGTATGCTTGAAGTGTGTCTGGTTCAAATCGCCAATATAATAGCTTCCCCCAACCATGAATCCAATTTCAGAGCGCGACCAGCCGTTATGTCTGTGCGCTTTTTGACTCCATGAATAAGAAGTTAAAATACAAATCAATAAAACCAGAATTTTGCTCTGCATACGCATATAACGAGATTGAATGCGATTAATTGTGTGTTCCGACCGTCATTGGTACTAAAATCCCCTTCTTAATAAGAAGTTCAGCAATTTGGATTGCATTTGTTGCAGCACCTTTTCTCAAATTATCAGCTACTACCCACATGTTCAGGGTTTTCTCCTGGCTTTCATCTCTACGGATTCTTCCCACGAATACATCATCTTTAGATTGAGCAAAACGAGGCATCGGATATGAATTGGTCGTCGGATCATCCTTTAAAGTGATTCCAGGTGTTTCATGAAGTAACTTTCGCACATCCGCCAAATCAAACTCCTTTTCAAATTCCACATTTACAGCTTCGGAATGCCCTCCCACTACAGGAACACGCACAGCAGTGGCCGTAACAGAGATTGCAGGATCCAATATTTTCTTCGTCTCATTGGTCAATTTCATTTCCTCTTTGGTATAACCATTATCCAGGAATGAGTCACAATGAGGAATACAGTTTTTATCGATCGGGTAATTGTAAGCCATTTCCCCAGAAATTCCGGCACGCTCATTTTCCAATTGCTGAACAGCTTTTACACCCGTTCCCGTGATTGACTGGTAGGTAGAAACAACCACCCGTTTTACTCCATAAGCTTTATGTAAAGGGGCAAGCGCCATCAACAACTGGATTGTACTGCAATTCGGATTTGCAATGATTTTATCATCAGCAGTCAAACTGTCTCCGTTGATTTCAGGAACGATCAATTTTTTATCCGGATGCATTCTCCAGGCCGAGCTGTTATCGATTACAGTTGTTCCAACAGCTTCGAACTTCGGAGCCCATTCCAGGGAAGTTTCACCACCGGCCGAAAAAATAGCAACATCAGGTTTCATAGTAACAGCAGTAGCCAAATCCACAACCGGGAACTCCAAACCTCCGAACTCAATCAACTTCCCGACTGACTTTTCGGATGCAACCGGTATTAATTCCGTAATGGGAAATGAACGTTCCTTCAATACTTCCAACATCACATTTCCTACCATTCCCGTTGCTCCAACAACTGCTACTCTCATAACTAAAATTTTACACAAAAATAACTGATAGTTCAATTGAAAACGTAAAATTGAGAATTGAAAAGTTAAAGAAATTGAAAAGCTACCATCCAGACTTCAAAACAGATTCTCTCCTTTTCAATTGACACACTCAATTATCAATTGAATATCGTACCTTTGCACCGGAAATATCATTTTCTGCCGATTTGAAGTGAGGAAAAGTTCACCACACGTGACAATCAGTTCGGACAATTTTACAGAACAATTTCATGCAATTTGATGAATTAAACTTGCTTCCACATTTGTTGGATGCTCTAAAAGAATTAGAATACACTACCCCAACACCTATTCAAGAACAATCCATTCCCAGTTTATTAGAAGGAAAAGACCTATTCGGTTGTGCTCAAACAGGTACCGGAAAAACTGCAGCTTTCGCGTTGCCTATTTTACAACATTTGGATCCGGATGGCCTGGTAAAAGGAAAAAGACCTATTCGCTGTCTGGTACTTGCTCCAACAAGAGAATTAGCGAACCAAATCAATGATAGTTTCAAAGCCTATGGAAAATTCTCCAAGTTGAGATCCATGGTCATCTTTGGTGGTGTCAATCAAAATAAACAAGTCAATCAATTAAATGCTGGAGTCGACATTCTGGTTGCAACTCCCGGCAGGTTATTGGATTTGATGAATCAGGGACATATTCATTTGTCTAAGATCACACATTTTGTACTGGATGAAGCAGACCGTATGCTCGACATGGGTTTCATTCACGATATCAAAAAAATTCTTCCGCGTTTGCCTAAAAACAAGCAGAATATCTTTTTCTCTGCAACGATTTCTCCAACGATTATGGAGCTTGCAGGAACCATTTTATTTGATCCGGTAAACGTGCGTGTTACCCCGGTTTCTTCTACGGCAGAGATCGTTGACCAGTTTGTTTATTATGTTGAAAAAGCTGATAAACGCAATTTCCTGAAACAACTGATCAAAACGGAAAACATTTCGCATGCGATTGTTTTTACGCGAACAAAACACGGAGCAGATCGCGTTGCCAAAGAATTAACAAAATCAGGCCTTCGTGCTGAAGCAATCCACGGAGATAAATCTCAGAATGCACGTGAAAGAGCTTTGGCAGGGTTTAAGAACCGAACTGTCAGCTTTCTAATTGCAACGGATATTGCATCCCGTGGTATTGATATTGATCAGTTGGAATACGTAATCAATTTTGAGATTCCTGAAGTAGCAGAAACTTATGTACACCGCATTGGTAGAACAGGTCGCGCAGGTTCAAGCGGAGTTGCATACACGATGTGTTCAAGTGAAGAAAAAGCTTCTTTGAAGGCTATTCAGAAGTTAATCAATCAGCAAATTCCCGAGCGCACACTGAAATAATCGAGTGATTATCAGAAATTTCTCTTCAAACCAGAGAATTTACTTCTTCATAAAGTCGGACTTTTGTATATTAGTCCGACTTAATTAATATGAAAACACTTTTCATTGTTCTTGCGCTACTTTTTCCTCTTTTGAGCTGGAACCAAGTAACGGATGATTTCTCGGACGGAGATTTCACAGCAAATCCTGTTTGGAGCGGTACCAATTCAACTTATATTGTGAATGCAGGTCAGGAATTGCAGTTAAGCAATACGGTCGCAGCGAGTTCCTATTTGTCAACTCCGCACAATTTAGCTTCTTTAGATAATAAGCAATGGGGATTGTTGGTTCGTCAGACCTTTGCACCAAGTTCAAGTAATTTCGGGCGAGTTTATCTTACTTCAAATGCAGCCGATTTGAGTACAAATCCTGATGGTTTTTACCTTCAGTTCGGTGAAGCCGGGGCAATTGATGCGGTGAGACTGTTTAAAATAGTTTCAGGAGTTTCAACCCAGGTCTGCGCCTCACCCGACGGGCAAATTGCAGCTTCGTTTACCACCCGTATAAAGGTTGTTAGAGACAATACCGGTTTGTGGAAACTTTATGTGGACGCAAGTGGAGGAACAAATTACGGAAGTCCTTATACAGGAACTGATGTGACAGCACTCATCGGAACCCATTTCGGCGTAACTCAAACATATACCGCTTCAAACGCGAATAAGTTCTATTACGATGATGTCTACGTCGGAGATGAAATTGTAGATACACAAGCCCCGACTTTAATCAATTCATCCGTTATTACAAGTACTCAACTGGATATCCTTTTTAATGAACCAGTTGGAGGTACTTCCTTGCTTCAAACAAGCAATTACACACTAAATCCAACCGTTCCGGTTTCCAATGTTTCAGTTGATGGAACCAACGGAGCTTTGCTTCATCTCATTTTAGGAACACCGCTTACCAACGGACAAAGTTATACGGTAACTGTATCAAGCATTGAAGACGCTTTTGGAAATACTGCTTCCAATTTGACGGGGAATTTTACCTATTTGGTTGGAGAAACAGCTGTGAAGGGAGATATTGTAATTTCGGAGATCATGGTGGATCCTTCACCTGTAATCGGTTTGCCCGAATTGGAATTTATAGAAATTTATAATAAAAGCAATAAATACATCGACCTATCCGGCTGGAAGTTAGGGGATCAAAGCGGAGACGGAACTATTTCATCCGGATTTATCAATCCCGGTCAATACAAAATCCTCTGTGCAACGGCGAGTATGCCGGATTTTCCGGGTTCTTGCGGAGTAAGCAGTTTTCCAAGCTACAATAATTTAAGTGATGACGTAGTGCTGAAAGACAATACCGGAATGCTAATGGATAAAATCTCATTTACGGGTTCCTGGTACCAAGACCCGATAAAAGAGGACGGAGGCTATACCCTGGAATTAATTAATCCGAATGACCCTTGCTCTGATGCTTCCAATTGGACTGCCTCAAACAGCGCCTCAGGAGGAACTCCGGGCATGCAAAATTCAGTTTATAACATTACTCCTGATATACAGGCTCCATTCCTGACAAGTTTGATCGCGCTCAGTCCGAATTACCTGGAAGTTCACTTTTCCGAAGGAATGGACTCTGCAAGCTTGGTCAATGCTGCAATAAGTACCAATCCCAATTTAACTGTTCAATCCATATCCGTAGCATCTGTTTTCAGTAATCAGGCTGTCATTACCTTTAACGAGAATTTGGCTTTAAGTCAGCATTACTCTATATCCTACGGGCCTGTGAGCGACTGTTGGTTAAACACAGTTACTTTATCCGGAACCTTTGCATTAGCTGATGTTCCGCAAGCCGGAGAGCTGGTGATTAATGAGATTTTATTTGACCCGGCAAGCGGCGGATCCGATTTTGTGGAAATCTATA
>CAMPIU010000187.1 GCA_946886545.1 uncultured Flavobacteriales bacterium
GGTGGAAATCCAACTAAATTCCCTGTCCTTTTGTTAAAATAAGAACGTTTTGTCTGTTTTCATTCATTTTGTCCCACTTTTGTCCCGCTAACATAAAGCAACGTTAATCTACTTTTGAAGTTTATCATTCTAAATGAACAGAACAATGATATTCAAAAGTCTCTCCAAATCAATTAAACTTTGTGCCTTCATTAGCCTGGGAATTAGTTTCAATAGTTTTTCCCAATGTAATTGGACTTCGGTTTTCTTCGATTCTTATGAATATGCTACTGTAATTCCATACATTGTTCCCGGGACAACATACCAGAATACTCCACAAACCTATCCGGGATGTATACGGACAGGTTCTCAGGGAATGTACCTGAATATTGTTGATGGCTTTTCCGGATTGATTTATGATCAACCATTCAATAATCTGTGTGTCGGACAGTCTTACCGGTTTTCTTTTTCAACCAGGGATGCCTGGTCAGGGAGTAATAACCTGACTTTTAATATTAAAGACGGATCCGGAACAACTATTCTAACCCAGAACCTGATCAGTGGATCCACCTGGAACGATATTACCATGGTTGCATTTACGGCACCTACCTCAACGGTTTCATTAGAGATTATTACAAATATTCCCGGAGGCGCCGGAAATGACATAGGTTTTGATGATCTAAGATTGTCACAATGCCAGCCATTACCACTTGTATTTAATCACAGTGCCTGTGCAGGTTCAGGTGGAATTGATCTTTATTCCCTGTTTTCATCCGGTTTATCCCAAAGTGGTATTTGGACCGGTCCATCGACGTTGACGAACGGTTATCTGGGAAGTTTTACTCCCGGAACAAACTCCAATGGAATGTACACTTACACCATTGATGGTACAGGCAGTTGCGCTGATTCAAGCGCACAAGTCACGGTTTCCTATACAAATACACCTGTTTTGAATCCTATTTCAAATGTACAGGCCTGTCAATCTTATGTGTTGCCTGCAATCACGGGGTCGAATCTTTCAGGAAATGAGAAATATTATTCGGGTCCCGGTGGAACAGGAACTGTTTTTAATGCAGGACAAACCATTACAAGCACTCAGACACTCTATGCATTCGGTGGCGGTACAGGTTGTTCTGACGAAGAACTATTTACGGTTACAATTTCGCAAGCACCTTCTGCAGGCTTTGACAATGGGGCTTATTATTGCGGGACAGGTCCTGTGATTACCATGTCAACATTTCTTTCTGCTGGATCAACAACAGGTGGTGTGTGGAGTGAAACTACAAGTCCGGTTTCCGGAAATTTTACCCCGGGAAGTTCCGTCTTCAATACAAATGGCTTGAATCCCGGAACATACACTTTTCTTTATACGGTAAGTGGTACCGGTGGCTGTCCGAATGATGCTTCGAACTTTACAATAACAATCGGAAATATTCCTGCTGTGAATCTTGGGCCGGATACGACTTTATGTACCGGACAAACCATCACGCTGAACGCTGCAACTTCCGGGCCTTATGATTCTTACAAATGGAATAATAATTCAACATCACCAACCAGGTTTGTTACCAGTGCCGGAACTTATAGCGTAAAAGTGGGAAAACTTGGTAGTAACCAAATCGTGAATGGCGACTTTGAATCCGGGAACACCGGATTTACGACTGCATATACTGTTGGAACAGGCGGAACCTGGGGATTGGTTTCCAATCCGGGAACTTATGCAATTGTAACCTCTCCGTTTGCAGCCCACAGCAACTTTACACCATGTGCAGATCACACACCGGCTCCGGGAAATCAGATGATGGTGGTAAACGGATCGGGGACAGCCGGAATTAATGTCTGGTGCCAGAATGTACCAGTTCAGCCCAATACGGATTATCAATTTGGTTCCTGGATCTCCAATGCTTTGACCGAAACGAATGTTGCTCAATTACAATTTACTATTAATGGTTCGCTATTAGGTTCCGTTTTTTCTACTCCAACGATCGGATGTTCCTGGCAGCAGTATTTCCAGGTCTGGAATTCAGGATTGAATAATTCTGCCCAAATCTGTATTACGAATCAAAATATAAACCCGGGAGGAAATGATTTTGTTTTGGATGACATTACATTCAAGCCGATTTGTTATTCATACGATACGGTAGTTGTTACATACAGTACTTTCCCGGTGGTGAATTTGGGTCCGGATACTACCATCTGTGAGGGATCAACTTTGGTTTTGGATGCACAAAATCCCGGTTGTACTTATCTCTGGAATGATGGTTCTAGCAATCAAACTTTGAATGTTAGCAATGCCGGAACGTACCAGGTAACTGTTGAGAATTCCGATCAATGTTCCAAAGTAGATGCTATTACGATTTCTGTGGAAGACCAGAAATTTGCAGGAAGTGATAGTCTTGCAATCTGGTGTGAAACAAATGGAATTGTGGATTTGAATGATTTACTTTCTCCGGGAACTACTGCCGGTGGGAGTTGGTCGGATGTGAATACTATTTTGGGAGCCAGTTTGACGGCCGGAGGACAATTAACAGTTAACGGGGCAATCGGCTCAAATTTATTGGAATATGTTGTTCAGGGAACTTACTGTTTGAATGATACAAGCCAATTCCAGATCAGAGTTAACAGTCAGCCGGTTTCAGTGAACCCAACGAGTTTGCATTTATGTAATTCCTCCGGTTCTACTGTTGATTTGAACCAGTATACCACCGGAGTCTTTCAAACATTGGCTCCTTATTGGACGGAAACATCGGTATTCCCCAGCAATCAATTTGATGCGGCAACGGGTATTTTGGACCTGTCTCTTCTACCAAACGGAGATTACGATTTTTCCTATGTATTGCCGGCAGATACGATGTGTGTAAACGATACGGTAAAAGTGGCAATTCAAATCACGGAAAATCCGATTATTGCATTTTCGTCCGATGTGATCAAGGGTTGTTTTCCTCTTGATGTTCAGTTTATCAATGAAAGTACTTCCAACCCGGGTTCAATTGTAGAATGGAATTTGGGAGACGGAACAATTTCTGCCAATAGTTCGATTGTGAATCACCAGTACACCGGGATTGATTGTTTCGATGTAACATTGACAATTACAGCTGATAATTTGTGTACCACAAGTAAAACAATTACGGACATGATTTGCGTGGATCCGCTGCCTGTTGCAAGTTTCAATTACAATCCGCAACAAGTTTTCTCCATTGATCCAACAACTAATTTTGAAAACACATCGGTATTCAATGATCAAAATATCTGGAATTTTGATGATGGGACAAGTTCCCAGGAAGTGAGTCCGACGCATCAATTTCCAATCGGTCAAATAGGGAACTATAATGTAGAATTAATAGTGATTTCTGATCAGGGTTGCAGAGACACGACTTATAGAATTGTAGTTGTCAGAGACCAATTGTTGTTTTACGTTCCGAATGCATTTACTCCGGACGGAGATCAGTACAACAATGTGTTCCTTCCGATCATGACTGCGGGGTTTTCTCCCGCAAGCTATGAGTTCTACATTTATAACCGTTGGGGAGAGTTAGTGTTCGAATCCAGAGATACTGAAACCGGTTGGGACGGAACTTATGCAGGCAGCCTCGTTCAGGCCGGAATATATACCTGGCTTATTCGTTTCAAGGACGATGACAATGATGAGAAGTATGAATTTTCAGGGCATGTAAATTTGATGGAATAAGCATTTTTGCTCGAAGCAATAAATAGCTTACTTTTGTATCATTACCCCCTAGAAGAAAAACATTGAAACAAATTTGCTGCGGCCTTATCCTCTTATTCTTTTCTTGCGTTCCAACTTCGTTTTCTTTTGGAGCAAAGTTAAGTGCGGACCAGGGACTTGCAAAGATTATTGCCGAGCACGATAGCAAAGGAACTTCTTTTGTTCAGCTATTTGAGAATTATCATAGTGAAGATTTCTCCGGAAATAGTGAATGGAACCGCTTTTTAAAAAAATTGTCCAAGGAAGACAAGATTGCCTCAGAAGCTGATTATCCCGAATTGTGTTTTATGATTGCTCATGGATTTTACGATGTACAAAAATACCAGGAGGCCTATTATTTCTTGTACATCACGTTAAAGGAGGAAAAAAATATAAACACTTCCCGAAAGCCATACCTGGCAACCTTTCATGAGGTCATAGGTCAGGTATACTATTTTTTCAAACGCTTTGATCTATCAGAAAAACATTTGAAAATTGCTTTGCATCATTCGCAGGTAAGCGAAATAAGTAAAATCAAAATATACAACACGCTGAGTTTGATCTATCGGGATAAACTGGACAATAAAACTTCTGAGCGGTATCTTCAACAAGCCTATAATCAAGCTATAAAATTGAAAGATGAAGCCTGGACAGGGATCTTGTCCGGAAATCTGGGTTACATTGCTCTGTCAAAGAAGGAAAATGCAAAAGCCAGAGAGCTGATGGAACTTGACTACAAGATCAGCACAAAGAACAAACAAACAAGCAGCCAGATTAATGCATTGGCTTTGTTGATTGAACTGGATTTAATGGAAAATAAACTGGCCCAATCGACTTTGAAAATGAAGTTGTTCGATAGTTTGATGGTCAATGAAAAAAATCCTCAGCTATTAGGAACACTGTACAGGACTAAAATCGCTTATTACGAGAAATTGGGGGAATATAAATTAGCCTTGCTCAATTTCAAGAAATATATTTCGTACAAGGAAATCAATGACGAAAAAAGGCAGTTTCTGAATATTCAAAATGCTGAGTTCCAAATTGAATTTGAAAGAAAGCAAGGAGAAAATATTATTTACAAGGAGAAAGAGAAGACGGATGATTTGATTATTCTGGGTCTTTTTGTCATTTGTCTTATTTTAGGACTAACAAGTTTCATTATTATTAAACAAATCCAGCGCAAAAGATTTCAAGACAAAGAATTATTGACCCTTCGTGCTCAAAAGATGGAAGATGAACTGCATGCAACAGAACGGGAGATGCGCGCCCTGCTTTCAACGATGTTTGATAAGAATAAAGTAATCTTTGAATTGCAGGAACAAGTTGAATCCTTTGAAAAAAATCAATATTCCAAAACTGACTCGGAGAAAGAAACCATGCTGAATGACTTGCAGTCTTTTTCACTTCTGACAGAAAACGATTGGATTGAGTTCAAAAGACTGTTCGAAAAACTGAATCCCGGATTCTTTGATTTCTTCCACGAGAAATTTCCCGAGATCACTTCAGCAGAAATACGTCTTGCAGCATTAATTAAACTCAATCTGTCGAATCTGGAGATGGCAAGAACACTTGCTATTTCACCCGACTCTGTCAGAAAGACCAACCTGCGTTTACGAAAAAAACTGAGCATTGAGTCATTGGATGATTTAACTAAGTTTATTAAGGGTATTTAGTGTAATTCTTCATGCTTTAAAAAGCGTTTTGTTAAACATATCACTGAATATTTGTTTGTCCCTTTTTTGTCTCACTAATCATTTAGTAAAAACATTCTTTTCTTCATAAGTTAGCCTAAAATTAAACTTATCATAATCTTATGAAGAAACTTACAACTTTACAAACCGGGAATCGAAAGACCTCAAAAAATCTCGTATTGGGATTATTGATGTCAATGGGTTCTTTGCTTTCTTTTGGTCAGACAATTACCACTTCGATTGCAACCGGAACAAACACTAATTCAAATGTTCCGATTACTTCTTACTACGGTTATTCGTATTCCCAGCAAATTTATCTGGCCTCCGAAATGGATCCGAGCGTTCAGGGACAATTAAACAATATTACGAAAATCCGTTTTTATTATGCTTCGGGATCCGTTACCAATTCGGATAACTGGACAATTTATATGGGAAGTACGAATCAGACGACTTTCGCTTCCAATACAAATTGGATTCCTTCAGCGAATTTGAGCCAGGTGTTTAGCGGAACAGTTACATTTCCTGCAGCCGGAAACTGGATGGAGATTACCTTAAGCACTCCATTCCAATGGAACGGACTGGGCAATATCGTCATTGGGGTAGATGAGAATCAAGGTGGTTATTCTGCATCAGATGGATATTGGAGAGTTCAGCCAACTACCGGTGCACGCGCTATCTATTACAGAAATGATTCAAACAATCCGGACCCTGCTTCACCACCAACTGCAACCGGAACAAGTTCAAATATTGCTCATATTCAAATTGTTCATGAATTGGCTCCGGCTTGTTCAGCTACACCGGATCATGCGACTGC
>CAMPIU010000188.1 GCA_946886545.1 uncultured Flavobacteriales bacterium
CTTATACCTTTTTCTCTTTTCCACTTACTGCACGTACTACGTACCAACGTTTTTTAATATCTCCCATTTTTCCAATTAAAAGAAAGAATAGATAAATCCAACAACCCCTTTCCAGGAAGAAGTAGGAGTTCCTGTAATTCCAAAGACATTGTCCATCGCGAACACTAACAATGCAAAAATTACAGACGCAACTACCACAATAAGTGCATTGCTCTGCAATTCTTTCCACGTCGGCCACGTTACATTCTGAGTCATCTCAGTAATTGTCTCGCTAAAATAATTTCTAAACTTTGACATGGTCAATTTATTTTGTTTTGCACGGGCGGTAGGATTCGAACCCACGACCAATGGTTTTGGAGACCACTACTCTACCAGCTGAGCTACGCCCGTGTAAAAAGGGGAGTTTAAGCTCCCCTTTAATTTTGATATGTTTATCGCAAATTAAGCGATGATTTCAGTAACCTGACCAGCACCTACAGTACGACCACCCTCACGGATAGCAAAACGTAGACCTTTGTCCATTGCTACAGGAACGATTAACTTAACATTGATTGTTACGTTATCACCTGGCATAACCATCTCACGTCCGTCTGTCAAGAAAATCTCTCCAGTTACGTCAGTTGTACGGAAGTAGAACTGAGGACGGTATTTGTTATGGAATGGAGTGTGACGACCACCTTCTTCTTTTTTCAATACGTAGATTTCAGCTTTGAAATCAGCGTGTGGTTTAACAGAACCTGGTTTACAGATTACCATTCCACGTTTGATTTGAGATTTCTCAATACCACGTAATAAAAGACCAACGTTATCACCAGCTTCTCCGCGATCCAAGATCTTACGGAACATCTCTACCCCAGTTACAGTTGAAGTCAATTTCTCTTCACCCATACCTAAGATTTCAACCGGATCTCCAGAGTTAATAACTCCTGTTTCGATACGTCCTGTTGCTACTGTACCACGACCTGTAATCGTAAATACATCTTCAACCGGCATCAAGAAAGGCTTATCAACATCACGAGGAGGCAATTCGATATATGTGTCAACTGCATCCATCAACTCGTCGATTTTAGCAACCCACTCAGCTTCTCCGTTCAATGCACCAAGTGCAGAACCTTGAATAACAGGAGCGTTATCACCATCGTAATCGTAGAAAGACAACAATTCACGAACTTCCATTTCAACTAGCTCTAACAACTCAGCGTCATCAACCATATCCACTTTATTCATGAATACAACTAAACGAGGAACACCAACTTGTTTTCCTAATAGGATGTGCTCACGAGTTTGAGGCATTGGACCATCAGTCGCAGCGACAACCAAGATTGCACCGTCCATCTGAGCAGCACCTGTAACCATGTTCTTTACGTAATCCGCGTGACCTGGACAGTCAACGTGAGCGTAATGACGATTCATAGTTTCGTACTCGATGTGTGAAGTGTTAATAGTAATACCACGCTCTTTTTCTTCAGGAGCGTTGTCAATAGAAGAGAAATCACGAACCGCAGCCAATCCCTTAGAAGCTAACACACTTGAGATTGCAGCTGTTAACGTAGTCTTACCATGGTCAACGTGCCCGATAGTCCCGATGTTAACGTGCGGTTTGGAACGATTAAAATTTTCCTTAGCCATTTGTTTTTATTTGTTACGTAGTTAATAAACCTTTTTCTTACTAATACAAAATTTCACCCATAAGTCTAATGAGTGAATCCCTGCAGAGCCAATGACGAGAATTGAACTCGTGACCTCTTCCTTACCAAGGAAGCGCTCTACCCCTGAGCTACACCGGCCTATCCTTTTTACATCGTAATTGAGCGGGAGACGAGATTCGAACTCGCGACCCTCAGCTTGGAAGGCTGACGCTCTACCAACTGAGCTACTCCCGCTTATTATATTTTTATTCCTTGGTGTGGGAGTGACTGGACTCGAACCAGTGATACCTTTCGGTGATAGATTTACAGTCTACTGCAATAGCCACTATGCGACACTCCCATCCTTTAATGCGAGCCGGTGGAGGGACTCGAACCCCCGACCTGCTGATTACAAATCAGCTGCTCTAGCCAGCTGAGCTACACCGGCATTAAAGTTTAGTTATAAAATACGATTTAAAAGAACGATTCTTTAAAGTGTTTTTCCCATTTGGGTTTGCAAATGTAGTAAAGAAATAAATACCTGCAAGGGTTTCAATGAAAAAAAATCAAAAAAAAATGGGCGACTTCTTAAGTCGCCCATCTAAATTATTCATTTCCAATTACTAATTCGCTAATTTGCCTTTATATTTTTTTACTTGTGTTCGCAAGGCGTCGACACACAAATCTGCCGCTTCTTCAAAAGATTTACATTGTTTCTTGGCAAACAATTCTTTTCCGGGCATCAATATTTTCACTTCAGCTATCTTATTTTCCTTATCCGAATTCTTATCCAATCTTAAAAAAACTTCTCCTACAATGATGTGATCAAAAAAAACCTGAAGCTTTTCTACTTTGTCGTTAATAAAATCAACTAGTTTTTGATCCGCTTTAAAATGGATAGAATGCACTTTAACGTCCATGACTTTTACTTTTTGCGCCCACGTGGATGGGCATGTGAATAAATCGAGTTTATTTGAGCAAACGAATTGTGCGTGTAAACTTGAGTTGCAGACAAATTGGCGTGCCCCAAAAGTTCTTTCAAAGTTTCAAGCCCCGCTCCATTGTTTAACATGTGAGTTGCAAATGTATGACGCAAGATGTGTGGGCTTTTCTTTTGCGCGTTCGTTACACTTCCAAGATATGTATTAATTTTTCTATAAACAAACTTTGGAGACATTTTTCTGCCATCTTTTTTTACAAATAACAAAAGTTGGCTATCCGGCCCGTTAGGCTTGAGTTTGTCATAGGATTGGATGATCTGGTACAGCTCATTACCGATTGGAATAATCCGTTCTTTATTTCTTTTACCAAGGACTTTTATGCTATTGCTTGTCACATCCTTATTCTTCAATTCTATCAATTCACTCAGACGGATTCCCGTTTGATAAAACAACTCAAACATCAGCCTGTCACGAACACCTTCAAAATCAGAAGCAAACAATTGCTCAATCCGTGCATTGTCTATTTCAGACTGTTTCACAAACTGAGGCAAGCGTTTTTCAACTTTCGGTCCACGGATTCGCAGCATAGGATTCTGGTCTATTTGCCCACCAACCAAAAGCCATTTAAAAAAAGAACGCAAGCAAGAAATTTTCCTGGAAACCGTGCGATTACTTTGTCCGCTTTCTATCAACTCAACAATCCAGGCACGAACCAACTGATGACTCACTTCATTCCACTCAGATGATTTTGAGAGCTCTGCGAAGGAGATAAATTGATTCAAATCCTCTTCGTAAGCCAAGATGGTGTGTTTGGAGTAACGCTTCTCAACTTGCAAATAATGTATGAAGGAATCTTTGTAGGACATATCAAAATACAAGATACAAAAAAGAGGCAGAAATCTGTGTTCTTAAAGCAAAATCAATCGTTTACTCAGCCTACTTTTTGATTTGTCCCTTCACCCATTCTTCCAATTCTTCTTTTTCATCCAAGTCAACAAGTCTCTGCATTGCATCATCCGACTTCAATTTACCGGTTTTATAGATTTTAATCATACTTCGAAGTCCAGCCAGGTTGCCCTGCACCTCATCTTCGGAATAATTATTTTCAAGAGCATATCTACCCCAACCACCCATAAAAAAAGACAGTAACTCCTTATTTTCTTTCGTGTAATCAAGAATATAACCATTCAGGGTGATCGTAACAGTAGGAGAATCACTTATCCAACCAACAATAAGCGCATACTGATGCGCATGCATTTCAGGCTCTTGATCAAAAGGAGTATTCTCAATCCAATTAACGGAAGCAATAAAGTTCGGCTCACTGGCTTTGAACTCTTTCTTTTTAGGAAGTTTCATGAGAGGCTCAGCATTTTGAGCCAATAATTGAGACCCCAAACCAAGGAATAGAATAAAAAATACTGTTTTCAGGTGGTTAATCATTTTAAAATTTTTGATTGGTGGAGTTTAAACAAAAAAAAAGCCCTAACACGTATGCTAGAGCCTTCAATATTATAAAATAATTCGGAAATCCCCGTATTAAATCTCTTGAGATTTCATTTTTTGAGCATAAGCTGCACGAATGTTCGCCTGACGATCAATAACAGATGGTTTCACGAATTCTTTACGACGACGTAATTCTTTCATGACATTTGTTTTGTCATATTTTTTCTTGTACTTCTTAAGCGCTCTTTCGATGTTCTCGCCTTCTTTAACTGGAATGATTAACATATCTATTTAAATTCTTATTGTTAGCTTTTTACTACCTATACGCTTATAGGGAGCGCAAAGATAATTATTTTTTCTTTTCAACAAAGAGTATTTCAAAAAATAATTTGTCTCCAACTACTTTTTTGTCCTTTTTACAAGTTCAAAGGGTTTAAAAGGTTTAAAGAGTTAAAGAAAATACTATTGAACTATTTCAATATTTCTCTGGAGATCACTAATTTCTGAATTTCAGAGGTTCCTTCACCAATGGTCATCAATTTTGCATCTCTCAAGAATTTCTCTGCCGGATATTCTTTTGTGAATCCGTAACCACCCATGATCTGAACGGCTTCATTTCCACATTTCACAGAAACCTCAGAAGCAAAATACTTTGCAAATGCACCTTGAGTTGTCATTTTCTGACCTCTGTTTTTGTAATCCGCAGCCTGGAAAGTCAACAATTCTGCCGCCTCCACTTCGGTGGCCATATCAGCAAGTTTAAATCCAATTGCCTGGAATTTCCCGATCGGTTGTCCGAATTGCTCTCGTTCTTTTGCGTATTTCACGGATGCTTCATAAGCCCCGCGAGCAATTCCACATGAAAGTGCAGCAATAGAAATACGACCTCCGTCCAAAATATGCATTGCCTGCTTGAATCCTTGTCCGACTTCACCAATTACCTGAGATTCGTGCAAACGAACATTATCAAAAATCAATTCTGCTGTTTCGGAGGCACGAACCCCTAATTTGTCTTTGATTTTCACAGCGGAGAATCCCGGAGTTCCTTTTTCAACGATAAAGGCTGTAATTCCGTTTGAATCCAATAACTCACCCGTACGAACCAACACTACAGAAACATCACCGGAAAGTCCATGAGTAATCCAGTTTTTTGCTCCGTTAATCACCCAATATTCTCCGTCCTTAACAGCCGTAGTCTTCATACGCATCGCATCAGAACCTGTGTTCGGTTCAGTCAGACCCCATGCACCGATAAATTCTCCTGAAGTTAATTTCGGAAGGTACTTTTTCTTTTGCTCTTCGTTTCCATGGTAATAAATATGTCCGGTACAAAGGGAATTATGTGCAGCAACGCTCAGGCCGATTCCGCCACATACTTTTCCTAATTCCATCAATGCTGTTGCATATTCCAGGTATGAAAAGCCACTTCCACCGTATTCTTCCGGAATGTAAATTCCCAATAGGCCCAGCTCTCCCATTTGTTTCATAACATCCACCGGAAAATACTCTTCAGCATCCCATTTATTCATATTCGGGCGGATTTCTCTTTCCGCGAAATCACGCACCATTTGCGTGATCATGTGTTGATTCTCGTTTAGTTCAAAATTCATGATTAACAGTGTTTTGGGGTGTCCGTTAATTTATTTTTTCGATTAATAATTTTTTTAATAGGCCACTAAATTAGTAATATTATTAGAGTAGTTTTTCAATTTTTCGTTACCATTTAGAAAATTTAATCCTACTAAGAAATTAAATCCAGCTACTTCGCCTCCACATTTTTGGATAAGCTCCGCTGCAGCCGAGGCTGATCCCCCGGTTGCCAATAAATCATCGTGAATCAAAACACGTTCTCCTTTTTGAACCGCATCAATATGCATCTCAATTTCAGCAGAACCATATTCCAAATCGTATGAATGACTTATTTTATGATAAGGTAATTTTCCTGCTTTGCGAATAAGTACAAAGGGAAGGCCCAATTCCATTGCTAAAGGATAGCCAAATAAAAATCCACGGCTTTCAATTCCGGCAATTTTATCCAGTTTCTGATCTTTATAAATCGATACCAAATGATTTACTATTTCCTTGGATAAACCGGAATCCAACATAATTGGAGTGATGTCTTTAAATACGATACCCGGTTTCGGAAAATCTACTACATCTCTTATTACA
>CAMPIU010000189.1 GCA_946886545.1 uncultured Flavobacteriales bacterium
AATTGCTGTAATTGCCCTTTTAGGAATGACAACAATTACTTCATGTAAAAAGAAAAAAACGACTGAAGAAGATGAAACACTGGTTCCTGCTTCAGGATACGTTTTGGGATTGAAAACTACAAGTGCCGGTGCAGACGCTGAGTATCTGGTAACTGCAACAGATTTAATGTCCGGGACAATTTCGGCAACAGGTAATGGAATAGAGCAAATGGGGTGGATGTATTACCACCAGGTTGGAAATAAGTATCTGGCGATCGATTATACCAATAACATCTGCACAGGATATCAAATTTCAAACAGCACTTTGTCTTCTGCCGGAAGTTTTGTGTTTGATCGCTTGGATGCCTTAACCAATGATCCCTCGGGAAATGTGTTTGCGGTAAGTGCGCCTTGGGGTGGTGGTTCATACGATTGTAAGTTCCAAACGATCAACCCTGCTTCCATGTCGATCACAAGTACACAAAATGTGGTCTTGAACGTGTTGTATAATGATACAATGGCTCAATTGAATATGTGGCCGACACAAACATACATCGAGAACGGGAAATTGTTCGTGTCTTACTATCCGCTGCACGGAGCTTCCTGGGATACTCCTCAAACGGATACAGCTTATATCAATGTTTATACATATCCAGGCTTGAATTATGTTACAACATTTAAAGATACACGTACCGGACCAATCGGATATTACGGTGGTTCCCCGGCGATGATCGTAGACGAAAACGGAAATCATTATACATTCTCTACTTGTTCCTTAGCAGCAGGGTTTACACAGTCTACAAAACCTTCCGGAATTTTGAAGATCAATGCTGGTCAGCAGCAATTTGACAACAGTTATTTCTTCAACATTGAGTCTTACGGCTATAAAATGCTTACCGGAACATACCTTGGAAGCGGAAAGGTGGTAGCTCGCGTAATACCGACTGGAAATGATAACCAAATGTGGGGAGCTTTCAGTATTGATAACCCGATTTGTAAGATTGCTGTATTAGATCTGAATAGTCAAACATTTACTTTAGTGAATGATGTTCCGGCTCATGGCGGACAGTACTATACACCATTCCATATTGAAAGTGGTAAAGTGTTTATATCAGTGAACACAGGTGCAAGTGCTTACATCTATCGCATCGATCCTTCTAATGCAACAGCACAACAAGGAGCAGCAATTGACGGGAAATCAATTCAGTGTTTCTTTAAATATTAAACCCAAATCCAAATCCATACCATACCTATAACCCAAATAACCTGATTACTACTCACCGAAACCGTAGGGGTGGAAAATATTTCGCCTCTACGGTTTTTAATCAGAAGCAGAATAAGTTCATATTGAGGGAACTTGCATTGAAATCTATTTGAATTAACGTTTACTTCGTGAAAGATTTCTAATTTTACGCCCAAACTTAAAAAATGAAATCTGCAGCTTTCCTTCTAGCCATGGCTTTTGCCATCCCTATTGCTATTTCCCAGGAAAAAATCGAAATCTGGAAACCGAATAAAAAAGGCTCTTTTTATATTTACTGGGGTTGGAATAGGAGTGCTTACACCAAATCAGATATCACCTTTTGGGGTAAGTCATATGATTTTAAATTAAACAATGTTGTTGCAAATGATCGTCAGTCCTTATACCGGACGAATTTATATTTGAACCCTGCAACCATGACAATTCCTCAGTACAACTTAAGATTAGGTTATTACTTTAAAGATAAGTACGAGATATCGATCGGAGCAGACCACATGAAGTACGTGATGAAGAATTTCCAGACAGTAGATATGGAAGGAAATATTGCAAATTCGGGAACTTCTTATGACGGTGCTTACGACCACAAGCCAATGGTGATGGATACTTCATTTTTGATGTTTGAACATACAGATGGCTTGAATTACCTGAATGTAGAAATCAGGAGGTCTGATGCTTTGATTAATTTGAAAGGATTCAATTTGAGTACTGCATACGGAGTAGGAGCCGGAGTACTGGTCCCAAGAACAAACACCACGCTTTTGGGGAATCGAAGACATGATGAGTTTCATTTGGCAGGTTATGGTCTTGGTTTGGTTGGAGCGCTAAAATTGAATTTTTTGAGGTATTTCTTTATCCAGGGTGAAGCGAAATACGGGTTCATTCATATGCCTGATATCCGGACAACTACAGATCCGGCCGACAAAGCAAAACAGCATTTCTTTTTTATGCAGTATAACGTGGTGTTCGGAGCTCAGTTCCAATTAACAAACAGGGTTAAAAGCACCGTAAGGTTTAAACACTAATTACAATTAACGTTGCTCTTCATGGAAAAGCAGGATGGTAGGATTACCTGTCTGGCCCTCGTTGGAAATGTATAAATCGCCGTTTTGCATAATTGCAATTCCTTCTGCTTTATTGAATTTTTTTGGGTCTAAAACTTCCAAATGCTGAATCTGTCCCTCCTGGTTGAAAACAAACAGATAATAATCGGATGCGCTCAAGACATACAACAGGTGACTTTTCGGGTGAATGTAAATAGCTGAAAGCTGAAATTTCAAAGTAACTTCCTTTTCTTCGGGATTTTTCCTGCTTTCTTTTGTAGGAAGCTGAATTTGATTTGTTTCTGCAAATTCTTTGATTGTTGTGATGTCGTAGGTGTACAAAGGAGTCTTTACCAATTGTTTCCTGCGGTGATCAAAAGCATAAATTGTCCGCAAATTTTTATAAGCCGGACCTTTCCCGATCTTACTTTTCGAACCGATAAGCAAGCGTTTGTTTTCCTTGTCGAAACACAAACCTTCATTGTCTTTATTTGGGATACCGGTTTCAATAGAGTCAATTGCAGGATTGTTTTTGGCGAAATCGCGGATTAGAAAAAGGACTCCGTCACTGCGCAAAACATACAGGTCTTTTCCAACAGGAGCAATTCCTTCATAGTCGCCGGGACCTGCGAAATGGATTTTACGCTTGATTTCCTGTTTGTCCAAATCATAAATAAATGCAATTCCGGCCTCATCCTGAACACAAGCCAATGTTTTGGAGTCAATAACAGTTAATCCGGAAACCTCCCGAAGTTCGTCCGGTAAAACAATGCGTTGTTTTACTTGATCTAATTGATACGGTATTGTGTTCTGAGCAAGAATGATTTGCTGTCCGATGAAGATGAAAAGTCCAAGAAACAAACTGTTTTTCATGTGGTAAATTTAAGCAAGAGCAGGTGGTATTGTTTTTGATTTATGACAAATTAACTCCCCGAAGTCATTTCGTGAAACAACTTTGCATTTCGGATAAGTTCGAGAAGTTCTGTTTTTTTGAGTAGGTGAAGACTCAGTTCCACATACCGCGTTTTCTTTCCTGTTCCTTCCAATAGGCCGTGCTTATTTGAAAATTCCGCTCCTTTACTGAAAGAGAGTTTTACTCCCTTTTGAGAAGGAAGGAGGACACAAACCATTCCTTTGTATCCGGGACCATAGCTGAAAGCAAGCATTTTAGCCGGAATATCCAATTCCTGTTGGCTATTGGGAAGTTCACGTTCCAATAAGAACTGGGCTTCAAGAAACAATTCTCTAACCGGATGCGGATACCCTCCTAAAAAGATTGCTAAGGCAGAACTCATTTAAAGATCAAATTTTCGTTGGTTCAAATCCTTAAATTTAGTAACCTTTTGAATATAAAGTGCCCAAAGAATACTTCCTCTGTAGAAAGAAACGGGTGTTTTTTTGTCCAGTTTTTTCCATTTCCTGCGTTCTTTCACAGAAGATGGAAGGAGATTGTAGAAAGACATGTGCGCTTTGAACACTGCACTGAAATGCGGGAATTGTCCTTTCAATAAAAAGATAAGCGCCGCTAGTCCGTCAAAACAAAACCTTCTAAAAAGTACATATGTCAATGCAGTACGTTGATTTTTGTGGATCATCAGAAGACTGTTCCGGAAGTTTAGAAAAGTCTTTTTGGGATTCATATAATTGAGTGTTCCACCTCCGACATGGTAAACTACGCTTTGTGGATTTACTTCAAAATGAAGGCCCATTCGTTGGATTCGCCAGCAGAGATCAATTTCTTCCATGTGGGCAAAGAAGCGTTCGTCCAAACCTCCTGCTTCCCAATAGATGTTTGACCGGATCATTAAACAGGCTCCGGTAGCCCAAAATATTTTGGAAGGATAATCGTATTGACCTTCATCTTTTTCAACGTGGTCCATAATTCGTCCGCGGCAAAATGGGTAGTGGTATTTGTCCAGGAAACCTCCGGAAGCTCCTGCATGTTCAAAGGTATCCCGTAATTTGAATGAATGAACTTTTGGCTGACAGCCGGCAACTTCCTGGTTCTTCATTGTTTCAACCAGAGGTGAAAGCCAGTTCTCACTTACTTCCACATCGCTGTTTAGCAGAACATAATAATCTGCCTGAATTTGTTTTAATGCATCGTTGTAACCCTTTGCAAATCCCCCGTTGGAACTGTTGACCACAATTTCCAATTCAGGGAAATGTTCTTTTGTCCAGGAAACGGAATCATCTGTTGAGGCATTGTCTGCCAAAACCACACGAAATGGTTTGGAATGCATAATAACTTCCGGCAAAAATTGCTCTAAGAAATGTAAGCCGTTCCAATTCAGAATGACAACGGCAATGTCAGGATTTTGCACAGGTGAGGTTAATCTTGTTTGTAATAGTAGTTGCTGTTTCCTCCGTATTGACTGTTTCCGTCTGTGTTGTCAACACTGTTACTTGAATTATTTCGTTTCACGAGCATTTCTTGCCACTTGTAATTTTGTTGCTCTCCGACCATATCCGAATGAAGCAAACGGTATGCATTGTTTACAAGGTCGGGGTTGTAGAATACGAAACGTTTATTGCTGAATGTTTTGATCTTGTAATAATGCCAGATCTCATAAGGGTACTCGGACGGAGAGGTTTCACGCACAATGATCGTGTTCGGCTGTCCGTATTGCAGGAAAACTCTTCCACGATCCGTTTCAAATCCATCCTGGAAATTGTTCCCGTAATTCTGTTGAACGAGAATGACATTTTTCTTGTAGATTAACCATTGGGAAGTGGCATTTGCCCCGGAAGTTTGGATCCAAAACTGCTGAATGTGTTTGCGGCATAAATCAGGACTGTTTG
Source organism: uncultured Flavobacteriales bacterium (assembly GCA_946886545.1). The sequence continues at coordinate 5,083 of CAMPIU010000189.1, forward strand.
CTTTCAATGTTTTAATAATTGATTTCACTTCCGCAGGTCTTGCAATCGGGATCAAACTTGCCAGGTAGTACTTCAGGGAATCATCCGTTATAGAAGCCTGGAATGTCGGATCTAAAATGATCTCATCTACTGTTTCTGCAAGCTCAATATCATTGATCCGTTCGAAGAAATAATCCGCTGTCTGACCAATTGTTTTGCTATTCCTGTCAATGACCTCCAAAGTAAGATGGTAAGATCCGGAAGGTAATTTAGAAATATCTATATTTCTTAGGATCGGAACAACAGGGCTCGGTTTAATCTTTGTAAAACGGGAGAAACCGGGTATTACTTGGTTTGTTTGAGTCGAAATGATTTGTTGTCTTAATCCGAAACTACTGTCCTGGATCAGGTTCGTATTGTATAATTCCACGTAATAGGGAATATTTGTCATGTATTGGTTGTAGAAATTGGAAATTCTTGGAATGATCTCATAACCGCTTTTCTGAAAAGGAGATTCCATATTACTGCTAGGCGTGGCAACTTCAGCAATTAAGATATCCGAAGTAGATACCTTCGTAAAATGATCCGGAATGGAAATTTCAAGCTGCCCGTCCAGGGTTTTGTCTTTTCCGTTCAGGTCCATTAAACTGACATGCGCAATGTAATTCCCCGGTTGTAAAGGAATGCGGATGTTGTCAAAAAAATCTTCTACGATCGAATCACGCATTCTCGGACTTTCCAAAGCAAAAGCGTTCGTGTAAACAGTATCTCCGCTTGGTTGGATGGTTACAATAGTTGATACGGCAACCATGGCCTGCAACACAGAATCAACGGCTGCAAAATTGATGGTATATGCTGCAAATTGTAATTGTAAATCAATATATGGTCCTTGCTCGGGGGAATAATAACTTTTATAATCAATGAATGCTTTCATCTGATTTTTCTGTCCAAACGAATTTGAAACGAGAATCAATAAAGTCAAAATCACCAAAAGTGGCTTTTTCATAATTCTAAAAATAGGTATTGTAAAGTTAATGAATTTGAAAGGATTTCCCGAAATGGAATGCTGATAAAAGAAAAATCATTGATTAAACGG